>JALUYG010000317.1 GCA_027013105.1 Mariprofundus sp. | reverse complement strand
GACTCATAGGCGCCAATCGAGATCATATCTTCCATACGCTCGAACATGGCGAGTTTTCGACGCAATGTGCGCATGGCCGTCAACAGCTCCGCAGTGGAGAGCTGCTTATCCAGCCGACTGACGCTTTTGAGGATACTGATGGCGGGATAATGGCCCTGTTCGGCCAGATGGCGATCCAGAATTACATGACCGTCGAGCACCGACATGGCGGCATCGGCCACCGGATCGGCCTGAATATCATCGCCCTCCACCAGCACAGTATAAAATGCACTGATGTCGCCATCGCCTGCGCCGCCGGGGCCCGAGCGTTCCAGCAGTTCGGCGATAATCGAAAAGCAGGATGGCGTATATCCCTTGCTGGCCGGCGGCTCGCCCAGCATCAGACCGATTTCGCGCTGCGCCTGCGCCACCCGGGTCAGGCTGTCCATCATCAACAGGACGCGCTTACCCTCCGAACGAAACGCCTCGGCGATGGCGGTGGCCATATGGGCGGTTCTAAGCCGCAGCACCGGCGGCATATCGGAGGTGGCAACCACCACGACGCTGTGTTTGAGCGCCTCGCTGCCGAGCGCCAGATCGAGAAACTCGCGCACTTCGCGGCTGCGCTCGCCCACCAGTGCAATAACATTGATTTCGGCGTCCGAATTGCGCGCCAACATGCCCATCAGGCTGCTTTTACCGACGCCGGCGCCGGCGAACAGCCCCATACGCTGCCCCCGGCCCATGGGCAGGCAGGCGTCCATGGCGCGGATGCCAAGGCGCATGGGTGCGTCAATAATATGACGAGAGAATGGATTCAGGCGCGTGCCATGCAGCGGCCACGCCCTGCCGGTTGTCGATAGCGGCTGTTCATCCATCGGCTCGCCCATGCCGTTGAGCACCCGTCCCAGCAGGTGCTGGCCAACGTGAATAGATGGCATGGTGGAGCCCGGTGTGATCGCATCGCCCGGCGCAATACCCCGCGTGCTGCCGACCGGCATCAGCAGGGTATAATCGCCCCGAAAACCGACAATCTCGGCTTCGATTTGATGGCCTGTGCTGCAACAGATATGGCAGGCATGGCCGATACTGATTTTCAGCCCGGTGGCCTCCAGCATCGGCCCGAGCACCTTATGCACCTTGCCGCGCACAGGAAAGCTGAATCGCTGCGCGCTGCTGAGCGAGCCTTGCCGCAGCTTTTTATCCCATAGTACGGCGCGGCCCGCCTTAGTCGCCATCATGGTCGCCGGCAGCTGCGCTGGCTGGCTGCATAAGCGCCGGACGCAGTTGATCCAGGCAGGCGCGCACTGCGCCAAGCGGATCGATGAGCATATCCTGCTGACTGGAGATGATGCGACAGCTGCCGCTGGCGATGGAGGCGTCGCTACTAAGCGTCGCCATCGACGGATCGGATTCCAGAAGCCGCTTAAACAACTCGTAGTCATCCGGCGAAACGGCGATGCGCAAACCGCTGGCATCAGGCAGGCTTGCGGCCGCCTGTCGGGCGATCTCCCACAAACGTTCCCGATCGTTATTGAGCGCATCGCCGACAATCTGCACGGCGACAAACTCGGCCACCTCCATCGCCGCATCGGCAAAGGCGTGGCGAATCTCCGCCAACTCATCGCCGGCATCCTGTAAACTCTCCTGCAGCGCGGCAAGCAGCTGCTCGCCGCGTTTTTTACCTAGCGCCATGCCGGCTTTTTCACCCGCCAGATAAGCCTTGTCGTAGGCCTCCTTTTCGATAATTTCAGCTCGCCCCTGCGCTTCATGCAGCATCGCTTCCAGTTGCTGCATGCGGCTCATACCGTTTGCGCCCTGCGCCATGCCCGCAGCGTGGCCGCCATTAATGGCGGCATAGGGAAATGAGGATGTCGGTGAGGCCGTGGCATGCCTGTCCTCAGGGAACGAGATCGGCGTGATCTTGCTCATAGGTTATACCATATCATCGGTGGAGCTGAGTGAGATAGCGCCATCGTCATCCAGCTTGCGAATGATTTTCAATACAGTCTGCTGCGCCTCTTCCACATCGGCCAGCTTCATCGGCCCCATCACCTCCATATCTTCGCGCATAATCTCGGCGGCGCGCTGCGACATATTGCCGAAGAAGCGTTCCGCCACCACATCCGATGCGCCCTTGAGCGCCTTCACCAGATCATCCGACGAGATATGTTTAAGAATGGTCTGAATATCCCGATCGGAAAGCTCCTTGAGATCTTCAAAGACCAGCAGCAGGCGATCCACTTGCGTAAACAGCTGCTCATCCTTATCACGCAGTTGATCAAGAATCGGGCGCGCCACCTCTTTCTCCAGCCCCTTGAGAATGTCGACCACGCTGACCATGCCGTCGAAGCTGATGCCCGACTCGCCCTGCGTGTCGGCCAGCTCTTTTTCAAGCGTCTCCTCGATATCATGTACCAGCTCTTTGGGCACGCTTTCGATTTTGGACATCCGCATCACCACCGAGAGCTGCATCTCCTCCGGCAGCAGCGCGATGACGCGACTGGCCACGCCGCTATCAATATTGCCCAGAATCAGCGCCACGG
Organism: Mariprofundus sp.; assembly: GCA_027013105.1. Taxonomy (GTDB): domain Bacteria; phylum Pseudomonadota; class Zetaproteobacteria; order Mariprofundales; family Mariprofundaceae; genus Mariprofundus. The sequence goes on along the minus strand of JALUYG010000317.1, from coordinate 5,728 downwards.
TTTGCGGGTGCTCATCGGCAATGGCGTTGGCGATCATATCCGGCTTCAGGCGCGACAGCTTTTCCCAGATGGTCAGGGTTTTGGGAGCGTTGAGTTCGCTCAGCAACCGGTCGGCTCGCTCCTGCTCCACGGCGAACCTGAACAGCGATACGACATCCTTGTGGGAAGAGCGCAGCAGCGGATCTTCGGACTGGTGCATCTCCAGATACTCCTGCGTCACAGCATTGAGTACGTCGGCGTCAACTTTGCCCAGTTCCGCCATTCTGCGCCCCAGACGGCTCAGGGTCTGATCATCCATGCCCTGAATCAGCGGCGCAGATGCCTCTGGCCCGAGCGCAAAAAGCAGGATGGCGGCTTTATCCTCGCCGCTTAACTCCTTTTTTGTCCTCATGCCGGGTCCATCCACTCCCTGAGCACTTTATTGGCGCGCTCCGGATCCTGGTAGATATTCTGTTTCACCTGTTCCATATTGGCCAGCCGCGCATAGGTTTCGCTGGACATCTGACTGGGCGCGCTCAGCGCCGGATGCAGGCCACCTTCTTCCGGTTTGGACGCCTCCTGCAGGCGTGCCGCCAGCGGCCTGAGAACAAACCACGCCAGCAACAACAGCGCCAGTCCGGCCAGACTGTAACGCGCCACCTGCATATAGAAGACCCGGTTTTCAGCCGACTGCAGGGCGTCGCTATCCTGCGTGCTGGAGATATCGACCAGCGGCATGCTCTGGATCGTGACCGAGTCGCCACGATCCTCATCATAACCCATGGCGCGTTCGATCAGCGTCTGCAGCCTGGCCAACTCCTCCTTGCTTCTGGGCGTAAAGCTCTGCTCGCCCTTGCTGTTTTTGTTGTAGTGGCCGCCGACAACGGTTGCCACAGAAAGCTTCTTAATCTTCCCAAAAGGCACGATTCGGTGCTCATTGGTGCTGCTGATCTCATAATTATTGACATCTTCACTATGTTTGGCGGTGTCTTTCGATGGCGACGGCGTGGCAACGGAGCCATCGGCAGTCACCGGATTGGCGCCGGGCGTATTGGAGGCCAGCCCGGGCACCCCCAAGGCGCCGCCGCCGGAAGATTCGCGCTGTTCCGAAATGGTTTTGCGGCTCCGCAACACCTGCTCATCAGGGTTGTAACGGGTGCTGTTCTGCTCAATAAATTCCCGATCGATATCCGCAGACACGCGCACCACAGCCTGACCCTGCCCGACAATCTGCTCCAGCATGCCGGTCAGGCGCTGCTCCAGGCGCTGCTCCAGCTTGGCGCGATATTCCTGCATGCTCTGCCCTTCGCTCATCGGCGCCTCTTTTTCATTGCTCGATAACAGCGCGCCGGATGCATCGACGACGGTAACAGCGGCCGGATCCATATCGGGGACGCTGGCCGCCACCAGATTCTGGATAGCAACCACCGACTTTTTGGGCATATGCTGGTTGCCGACCATCTGCAGCATCACCGAAGCGCTGGCTTTGCGATCGCGTTCGGCGAAGGCGGACTCTTTGGGCATCACCAGTTGTACGCGCGCCGCCGCCACCTGCGGCATCACCTCGATGGTGCGTGCGAGTTCGCCCTGCATGGCGCGCTGCAAATTGACCTTGCGGGTGAAATCACTGAGCCCGAACTCATTGCTCTTATCGAAAATCTCGAAGCCTGCGCCGGCGCTCGGCGTGATGCCCTGACCTGCCAGCTTCAGGCGCACCTGATAGACCTGATCCTGCGGCACCATCACCGTGCCACCACCTTCCAGACGGTAAGGAATATGCTCTTTCTGCAACAACTCGACCACCGAAGCGGCATCTTTTTCCGCCATGCCTGCATAAATGGCCCGATAGGGTTTCTCGGAAGACCACAGCACCAGACTGATAAAGCCGACCAACATCAAACTGGCAGCGGCAAACAGCATCACCTTTCTGTATTTGACCAGCAGCTGCGGCAAATGGATAGCCCCGACCTGCCCCTGTTCGCCAACCGAATCGGCGCTGGTTTCAAGCGGCGGCTGGGAGATCATCGATGGATTCATATTCGCCTGCGTATGCGGCGTTAAAGCGTCAGCCATGTCAGTTACCTCTATCTCTCATCTGCGTTTATCAGCGTTCATCTGTGGTTCGTTTGATTCGTTTGTGTTCTATACCTGCATGCGCGAAATTTCATGATAGGCGTCGACCAGCTTGTTTCTCACGCTCATCATCATCTGGAAAGAGAGATCGGCCTTCTGGATGGCCAGCAGAGTCTCCGAGGTGTTTCTGTTTTGCCCTGAGGCCAGCGCCACGGCGGCTTTTCCGGCGGCCTTCTCATCGTGGTTGACCTGTTCAATATAGCCATGCAACAGCGAGGCGAAATTGTCGCCGGCTTTCGACGTGTTATCCGCCCGGGGCGCGGCAACGCCCTGGCTCAGCGACGAAACGGACTGGTATCCATGAATATTCATATCACTCTCCTGTGGAATCTTTTAGCGAAGCAGTTCAAGCGATTTGAGAAACATGCGCTTGGCAGCTTCCATCGTTGTCACATTGGCTTCAAAACTGCGCGAGGCGGCATTCATATCCACCATCTCCTCGACCGGGTTGACATTGGGCATTTTGACCATGCCGCGCGCATCGGCATCCGGGTGGGATGGATCGTAAACTTCACGAAACGGTCGCTTATCCTCAATAATCGCCGCCGCCTTAACCGACTGCTCGCCGCCGCCTTGAAAGGCGGAACTGAAGGCGGCTGAGAAGGGGTGTTGTTGATTGATCGCCTGAAAAATCACCTGCCGCCGCCGGTAGGGGCCGCCGGCGGCAGTGTGGGTGGATTCGGCATTGGCGATATTTTCCGCAATCACATCCATGCGCGTGCGCTGGGCGCTCATGCCCGCTGCGCTGATATGCATTGAACTTAACAGATCACTGGCCATTAACGACCCTCCTTGATGGCATTTTTCAGGCCGCCGAGCTTGCCCTTGATCAGCCGCATGGAGAGCTCATACATCAGTTGATTCTCACTCATGCGGGCCATCTCTTTCTGAATATCCACCGTATTGCCATCCATCTTGTGCGCCTGTTGCCGGTGAAACAGACCCATGGAGAGGTTTTGACGGCTGTCGGTGTCGGCAAAATGCATACGGTGGGTGGTGGCTGCTCTGCCACTGCTGCCGGCGCTCTGCTGCTCTGCCAGAAAATCGGCAAAGCTGCGCTGATCGGCGCGAAAATTCGGCGTTTCGGCATTGGCGATATTGCCGGATATGGCCGCCTGCATGCGTTCCCTGGCAACAAGCGTCGATTCAAGGCGCTGAAATTCGCTTCCTAGCATATTCATTTTTCTGCTCCCGACCTGCGTTCCCTCGCACGTGATGTTTGCGTTGATGATCCCCTGGCGGCATCAGCCACATCGGGCGTGATCAACATGCTTGCAAAGGATTATATAGCAAGCTCCATGCCAGACTCGTAGGCGTGCAGTTTATTGCGCAGCGTGCGAATACTGATACCGAGCAGTTGGGCGGCTTCGGTGCGATTGCCCCGTACATGCTGCAGTGTTTTCTCGATCAGAACCCGCTCCATATCGCGGATGGTGACGCCGGCCTGCAGCGCCTCCTGTTGCGACGATCCCGCCGCCTGCTGCATCGCCCCGCCTTCCAGGCAGAGGTGTTCGGCCTGCACGGCCTGATCGACAGCCATCAGAAAGGCGCGGTGCATGCAGTTCTCCAGTTCGCGCGCATTGCCGGGCCATGGATAGTTTTGCAGCGCCTCCACGGCCGGCGGCGTCAGCTCCGGCTGCGGCCGCTGATACATATCGGCAAAACGCTGTAGAAAATGGCTGGCCAGCGGCAGGATATCTTCGCGCCGTTTTCTCAGCGGCGGCAATGAGATGGTAACCACGTTGAGACGGTAATAGAGATCCTGGCGAAAAACGCCCTCCTCCACCGCCTTGGCGATATCGCGGTTGCTGGTGGCGATAATCCGGACATCGACCTTAACCGGCTTGTGCCCGCCAAGGCGATCCACTTCACCCTCCTGCAGCACCCGTAGCAATTTGGCCTGCAGATGCACCGGCATCTCGGTGATCTCATCGAGCAGCAGGGTGCCCTCATGGGCCAGCTCAAACTTTCCGGGGCGCGCCGAAGTGGCGCCGGTAAAAGCCCCCTTCTCATGACCGAACAGCTCGGACTCCAGCACCCCCTCCGGAATGGCGGCGCAGTTGATGGCGATAAAATTTTCATTGCGCCGGTTGGAGCAGGCATGCACATAACGCGACAACCGCTCCTTACCCGTGCCCGATTCTCCGACCACCAGCACCGAAGCATTGCTCGGCGCAACCAGTGCAACCCGATCGAGCAAGCGGCGCGTTTCAATATCTTCCGTAACAAAAATATCCTGCCCGGCTGCGGCGCTGGGCTTGCACGCACTGGCCTGTTTGGCCAGCGCACTCTGGTGACCGCTTTTTCGGATATATATTTCCAGCACATCATCGGGTACCGGCAACAAGCGGTAGTCCATCGCTCCCATATGCATCAGATCGGCCGCCCGCTCGCTCTGCCCCTGACAGGTCAGCACCACGATATTGGCCTGAGGATCGGCTTGAAACAGTCGGCGCACCAGCGCCGGAGATGTGACCGAATCGCGAATAAAAATCAGCGCTCCACGAGCAGGTTCCGACAGCGCATGTTCCGGCATCGCCTCAATATAGGTGTCTGGCAACAGACGCCCCAGCTGAACACGCAGTTCAGCCACTTCGGGGTCGGCAAAACCGATCAGATTCACATCAACGCTCATGGTTGCTCCCCCAGCAATTTTTTTGCCTGTTTATCGGCCAGCGCCAGTTTGGCCAGTGCGATATAGTGATCCGGCTGTTTCTTATCAACTTTGGCGCCGGCAAGTTGCTGCAACCGCGCCACGCCCTGCCTGACCGCGCCGCTGCGCAGTTGGCATACGCCGACATGATACTGCCAGCCGCTGTCTCGTTCCGGCTCGGGAATCTGCTGATAGAGTTTCAGGGCCGCCGCAAATTCGCCGGCGGCGAAGAGATTATCAGCCTGCCTGCCAAGCCCCATGCCGACGTCCGCCCCCTTGCTAGCGCGATAGCGTTCCCAGGCGCGAGCGGCGCGACGCCAATCTGAGAGCGCCTCCGAGATTTCAGCTCGGGTTTGCCAGTACAGCGGCCTCGATTCCACCGCGATATCTGCTGCATGAACAGACAGCAGTGTTTGTCGCGCCAGTTCTGCCTGCTGCTGATCCAGTTGCATGCGCGCCACAATCAGCAGCATTTCAGGCCTGAAAATGCTGAACTCATGGCGGTTCAGCCAGTGCATCATTTTTTTGACGCCATCGGGATCGCGCCTGTCCAGCCACAGCTTGCCCCTCTCCAACATCACGCGCTGACCGATAATGCTCATGCGGTTATCCCTGTAGAGCTGCTTCAACATCGCTTCAGCCGGCTCAAACAGCATCAGCATGCGCATCGCGTGGGCGACGCCCAGGCGCAGCATCTGCGACGTATGCGGACTCGGATGCAACTGCGGATAGTGACGCCAGGTGGTCACAGCCTGCAGCCACTGCTGTTTCCGGATCAATATTTGCGTATATTTTTTCATCCAGATTGCGCCCTCAGTTTTGGCCGCTGCTGCAATGCGCGGATCGTGTGATGCGCTGGCCCGCGCATACGCTTCCAATGCCGGCGGCATTGGCGCAGCGCCCTTTCTGGCATGGTCGTTCGCAGGCAACGTCAAACGCGTCCACAGGCGCGCCATATCCAGC
>JALUYG010000316.1 GCA_027013105.1 Mariprofundus sp. | reverse complement strand
ACTGTAAAAGGCAAGATATTGAGAAAGTATTTAAAAACAAAGACTTAGTATTAGTATATAGGCTCGTAGCTCAGGGGTAGAGCACCACCTTGACATGGTGGGGGTCGGCGGTTCGAAACCGCCCGAGCCTACCAGATTGATGACATGTTGTTTTTCAGAGGCCGGCTGCATCAGTCCGGCCTCTTTTTTTGCGCTTGGCGCAGCCTGCTTTGTCGATAGGATGCAGGGCTTATCTAACCGGAGGAATACCATCGCCATGAATATTTCACTGCCTGACGGCTCAACCCGTACTCTGGACGAGGGCGCAACCGCATACGATCTGGCTGCCGATATCGGGCCCGGTCTGGCGCGGGCGACGGTGGCCGCCAGTGTGAATGGCCGGTTGGTGGATGTTTCCCATCAGCTCCATGATGGTGATGAAGTTTCCCTGATCACCGACAAGTCCGATGAGGGCGTGGAGATAATTCGCCACTCCACGTCGCACCTGATGGCCATGGCCGTGCAGGAGCTGTTTCCGAAATCGCAGGTGACGATCGGGCCGGTAATTGAGGATGGTTTCTACTACGATTTTGCCTTTGAGCGGGCCTTTACGCCGGATGATCTGGGCAAGATCGAGCAGAAAATGCGCGAGCTCGCCAATAAAAAGTTGCCGATCTCTCGCGAAGAGTGGGATCGCGATGACGCCGTGGCGCATTTCGAATCGATTGGCGAAACCTATAAAGCCAAGCTGATTGCGCGCATTCCGGCAGGCGAAACGGTCAGCCTGTACCGTCAGGGCGAATGGGCGGATCTCTGTCGCGGGCCGCATGTGCCGCATACCGGTTTTTTGAAGCATTTCAAACTGATGAAGGTCTCCGGCGCCTACTGGGAAGGCAATTCCGAGAATGAGCAGCTGCGCCGCATTTATGGTACGGCATGGGCGTCAAAAGGCGATCTGAAAGCCTATCTGCATCGTCTGGAAGAGGCCGAGAAGCGCGACCATCGCAAGCTGGCCAAATCGCTCGATCTGTTTCATCTGCAGGAAGAGGCGCCGGGCATGATTTTCTGGCATCCGAAAGGGTGGTCTGTCTGGCAGAGCGTGGAAAATGAAATCCGCAGCGTCATGCGGGAGAACGGCTATCAGGAGATCAAAACGCCGCAACTGGTGGATCGCAAGCTATGGGAAAAATCGGGCCACTGGGGCAAGTTCCGCGACGAGATGTTTACCACCAACACGGAAAATCGCGATTATGCGATTAAACCGATGAACTGCCCCTGCCATATTCAGGTGTTCAATCAGAATCTGCACTCCTATCGCGACCTGCCGCTGCGTCTGGCTGAGTTTGGATCGTGCCATCGCAATGAGCCGTCCGGCACGCTGCACGGGCTGATGCGGTTGCGTAATTTTGTGCAGGACGATGCGCATATTTTCTGCACCGAAGATCAGATTCAGGATGAGGTCTGCAACTTCATCGATCTGACTTACGATGTCTATAGGCGTTTTGGCTTTGAAGATGTGATTATCTTTTTGTCCGACCGGCCGGACAATCGCGTGGGCAGCGATGAACAGTGGGATAAAGCTGAAGCGGCGCTGCATCAGGCGCTGCAGTCCAAAGATATCGAATACGGTTTGAATCCGGGCGAAGGCGCATTTTACGGGCCGAAGATCGAGTTTTCGCTGAAAGACTGTCTGGGCCGTGTCTGGCAGTGCGGTACGATTCAGGTCGATTTCTCCATGCCGGGCCGGCTCGGGGCGGAATATGTGGCAGAGGATTCATCACGGCAGACGCCGGTGATGCTGCATCGCGCCATCCTCGGTTCGATGGAGCGCTTTATCGGTATTTTAATTGAACATCACGAGGGCCGCTTCCCGTTCTGGCTGGCGCCGGTGCAGGCGGTGGTCTGCAATATCACCGATGCGCAGGCCGAATATGTGTCAGAATGCTGCGAAAAGATGAGAAAAGCGGGCTTCCGTGTCGATACGGACTTGCGAAACGAAAAGGTCGGCTATAAAGTGCGCGCCCACACGCTGGAACGGGTGCCCTTTATTCTGGTCGCGGGAGACCGGGAACGGGATGAAGGAACCATCAGCGTGCGTGATTTAAGCGGCAGCAACCTTGGCAGTTTCACGCTGGACGACTGGATTGCCGAGATGCAACAGAAACGCAATAATCACGAATAAATGATGCATGAGGACGTTCTGATTTGATGAAAGGAGCTTTGTATTAAAAAGGATTTGCCGATCAACTACGATATCGATGCCGCTGAGGTGCGCGTAGTTGACGATACAACAGGGGAGCAGCTGGGCGTTTTGCCACTGAGGGATGCTGTATCCAAAGCTGCAGCCAAGGGTCTGGACCTGGTGCTGATGGCCGCAAAAAGTAATCCGCCGGTCTGTAAGATCATGGATTACGGCAAATACAAGTACGAGCAGAGCAAGAAAGCCAATCTTGCCAAAAAACGTCAGCATGTGATGCAGATTAAAGAGGTGAAAGTCGGCGCCAATACCGATGTTCACGATATGGAAGTGAAAATGAAGGCGGCGAAGAAATTCCTGTCTCAGGGCAACAAGGTGAAGGTGTCCCTGCGTTTTCGCGGCCGCGAAATGGCGCATACCGACCGTGGTCGGGAGCAGATGAAGAATGTTGCCAGCTATCTGGAAGAGTTCGGCAAGCCTGAAAAGATGCCGAATATGGAAGGGCGACAGATGATTATGATTGTGGCGCCGCACAAAAAATAGAGGATTTTGGCAGGCTAAAGAAAGGCCCGCGCAGGGTCTTTTTTTATGTGTCGAAACAGTTTAAAAATTGAACGTAGAAGCGAAGGAAGAGTAAAATGCCTAAGATGAAGTCAAATAGCGGTGCGGCCAAGCGCTTCACCAAAACCGGTAGCGGAAAATGGAAGCGCAACAAGGCTTTTGCCAGTCATATTCTGACCAAAAAGTCTCCCAAGCGTAAGCGCAATATGCGCGGCACCGAACTGGTTGCAGCTGCGGATTGCAAGTCGCTGGATCGTCTCGTACCTGGTCGCTGATCAGTTCGCCGTTTGTCGAGTTCAATTGAAATAGTTTTTAGTTAGGAGAGAGATATGCCTCGCGTAAAATCCGGAGTTCAGGCGCACGCGCGCCACAAGAGTGTGATCAAGGCGGCCAAGGGTTACCGCGGCCGTCGCAAGAGCTGTTTTCGCACAGCGACCCAGGCGGTCGATAAGGCGCGCCAATACGCCTATCGTGATCGCAAGGTCAAAAAGCGCGATTTTCGCAGCCTGTGGATTGCCCGCATCAATGCGGCTGCACGCCAGAACGGCCTGAATTACTCCGGCTTCATGCACGGCCTGAAACTGGCCGGTATCGAACTGGATCGTAAAGTGCTGGCCGACATCGCAGTACGCGATGCTGAAGGTTTTGCGACGCTGGCAGAAACAGCTCGCGCACAGATTCAGTAAATCCATACCACCGGCCAAGGTCGGGGTGTTGAATGTTGAAATGGCAGGGCTATTGTAGCTCTGTCATTTTTTTTGGAAAATTACAGTCAAAAGTTTTTACCACGAAGGACACGAAGGACACGAAGGAAAGGCAAAGCAGGTTTGGTGGTGGTTGTGCATCAAGCATAACGCAAAATCATTCTGCATGTTTTCTTCGTGTTCTTCGTGCTCTTCGTGGTGAACACAAGGGGTAAAAGCTATGAGTGGAATTGATTCGCTGAAAGATCGGCTTGAGTCATTGCAGGCAGAGGCGCTGGCGGCATTTGCGGCGGCGACCGGTACGGATGGGTTGCAGGCCTTGCGTGTCAGTTACCTGGGCAAGAAGGGCGCCTTGACCGAGGTGCTCAAGGGGGTGGGAAAATTGCCGCCGGCGGATCGGCCAGTCATCGGCAAATTCGTCAACCAGACCAAGCAGGCGCTGGCTGCTGCGCTCGATGCGAAAGAAACGGAACTGGCTATTCAAGCCAAGGCGGCGCGTATTGAGGCCGAACGCATTGATGTGACGTTGCCGGGCCGTAGCCGGGCGACAGGGGCGCTGCATCCGGTGCAGAACGGGCTGGATGAACTCACTGCGATTTTTGCGCAGATGGGCTTTGCCGTGGCCGAAGGGCCGGAAATTGAGGATGAGTTTCACAATTTCGATGCGCTGAATATTCCGCCCGAACATCCCGCCCGCGCCATGCACGACACTTTCTTTCTCGATGATCTGCAGGGCGACGATGGCCAGCCGATGCTGCTGCGCACCCACACATCGCCGGTGCAGATTCGCGCCATGAAGCGTTTTCTGGCCGAATCGGGCGAACCGCCGCTGGCCGTGGTGGCGCCGGGGCGCGTTTATCGCTGCGATTACGATGTCACCCATTCGCCGATGTTTCATCAGGTTGAAGTGTTCAAGGTGGATCACGATGTATCGCTGGCGCACCTCAAAGGCGTGTTGCAACACTTCCTCTCCGCCTATTTCGAGAAAGATGTGGCGATTCGTCTGCGTCCGCACTACTTCCCGTTTACCGAACCCTCGGCTGAAGTCGATATCGGCTGCGTGTTCTGCGGCGGCAAGGGCTGCCGAATCTGTAAGGGCAGCGGCTGGATTGAGGTACTGGGCAGCGGCATGATTCATCCGAATGTGTTGAAATCGGTCGGTATTGATGCGGGCGAATTTTCCGGTTTCGCTTTCGGGCTTGGCGTCGAGCGCATGGTGATGCTGAAGCACGGTATTCCCGATCTGCGCCTGTTCTTTGAAAACGATGTCCGATTCCTGAGCCGGATGGGGGTGACGAAATGAAGATTCCTTTTTCCTGGTTGAAAGAGCATGTGGCGCTCGCCAAAACGCCGGCTGAAATTGCCGATGATCTGGTGCGTCTGGGCCATGAAGTGGAAGGGGTGGAGATGCCGCGCGCTGCCGTAAAAGGCGTGCGTGTCGGTCTGATCGAATCGAAAATTCCGCATCCCGATGCCGATAAGCTCAGTCTGCTGAAAGTCAATATTGGGGAGAAAGAACCGCTCTCCATCGTCTGCGGCGCAGCCAATATGGCGGCGGGCGACAAGGTGCCTGTGGCCACCATCGGCACATCGTTGCCGAACGGGCTGACCATTAAAAAGGGCAAGATTCGCGGCGAAGTGAGTTTCGGCATGTGTTGCTCTGAAGCGGAGCTGGGGCTGGCTGAAAATGCCGCCGGTCTGCTGATTCTGCCTGCCGATGCGCCGGTGGGGGCGGAGGTCGGGGAATTCCTTGAACTCGAAGAGGCCGTGTTCGATCTCTCCATCACGCCGAATCGCGGCGACTGCATGAATGTGCGCGGTATCGCCCGTGATCTGGCTGCCGATGCAGCTCTGCCGCTGGCAGAGATTGGTGGCGACAAACCCGTGATCAATGATGCAGTGCCTGCGCCTTCCGTCACGGTTTCGGCGCAAACGGACTGCCCGGCCTATCTGGCCCGGCGTATCGAGGGCGTCAGCGTGGCTGCTTCTCCGGCATGGATGCAGGCCAGGCTGATCATGGCCGGCATGCGTCCGGTCAATGGCGTTGTCGATGTGCTCAATTTCATGATGCTCGATCTGGGTCAGCCCATGCACGCTTTTGACGCCGATAAACTGGATGGCGATATTACCGTTCGTTCGGCTGATAGCGGCGAAGAATTTTCGGCGCTGGATGGTCGCGAATTAAAGTTGAATGCCGGCGACCTGGTGGTTAGCGATCAGAGCAGCGTGATTGCACTGGCCGGCATTATGGGTTCCGAAGCATCCGGTGTCAGCGAAGGTACAACGAACATCGTGTTGGAATCGGCCTTTTTCCGCCCTGCCCGCGTCAGCGAAACCCGACGCATTTACGCCATGGTGAGCGAGGCTTCGATGCGTTTTGAACGCGGTGTCGATCCGGCCATGGTGGCGGTCGCCATGGCGCGCGCTACGGCCATGATTCTCGAACTGTTCGGCGGCAGCGCCGGTGCGCTGCAGTGTTGTGGTGATGCCGGCGCCATCAATGCAGGACGCAGGCTGAGTTGCTCGGTGTCGGCGCTTGAGACGCGTCTGGGCGTGGCCATACCCGAATCGGCGGACGCTGTATTGAGTCGTATGGGATTTGAGGTGAGCCGTGATGCCGACTGGCTCAATGTGGGAATTCCGTCATTCCGGCATGATGTGTCGATTGCCGAGGATATGTCGGAGGAGTATGCCCGGATTATCGGCTTTGACGTCATTCCGGCCGTGTTGCCGCCATTGGCGGCGACAAAACCGCTACACCAGGACAGAGCTGTGCACGATGCTGTCAGCGGCGGTTTTACGCAGGTGGTGACCTACGCCTTTATTTCGGCTGAGGAACAGCGTCTGTTTGTCGCCGATGATGGTCGTGATATCGCGCTGGCCAATCCGATTTCCGATGCCATGAGCGTGATGCGTCGCTCACCGTGGCCGGGATTGCTCGGCGCAGCTAAACACAATTTAAATCGTCAACAGGCAGGTGTGGCGCTGGTGGAGCAGGGACGCAGTTATGTGAAAACCGAAGGCGGGCATGATGAAAACAATACGATTGCGTGGCTGTTGACCGGCCGGGTTCAGTCCGATGCATGGCACGCAGAGGCACGCCATGCCGATTTCTTCGATCTTAAAGGTGCGCTGGAAACATGGTTATCCCTGCGCGGTTTAACAGCTCGCTTTATTGCCGATGATGCCATTCAGGGTTTGCAGGCCGGCCAGAGCGCGAAAATTCTGATTGGTCGCACCGAAGCAGGGCGCATTGGCCGTGTCGATGGCGATATTGCCGCTGCTTTTGATATTGATACGCCGGTATTTGTAGCCGAAATCAATCTCGATCAGCTGCCCGCAGGCAAACAGGCGAAGTTCGTACCGCTTTCCGAATTTCCGGCTGTGGAACGTGATTTGGTGTTCCTGTTTGATTGCAATACATCTTCCGATGCGATACTGAATGCAGTGAAAAGCGGCGCAGGAAAGTTATTGGCCGATGCCCGTATTTTCGATCTGTATGCCGGCAAGGGTGTACCGGAAGGCAAGGTCAGTCTGGGCATCCGGTTCACCCTGCAGGATGCCAAACGCACCCTGACGCAGGAAGATT
>JALUYG010000315.1 GCA_027013105.1 Mariprofundus sp. | reverse complement strand
GCGCTGGAACATGGAGAAAATCGCATGACCACAAGACACATCCTCGTACTGCACGGCCCCAACCTGAATATGCTGGGCAGCCGCGAACCGGGCCACTACGGCCACCAGACGCTGGCTGATCTCACCAAGCAGATGATTGCGCTTGGCGATAGTCTCAATATGCAGATCAGCAGCTTTCAGAGCAATCACGAAGGCGAGCTGGTCGATCGCATCCAGCAGGCTGCATCAGATCAGATCGACGGCATTGTGATCAACCCGGCCGCCTACACCCACACCAGCGTCGCCATCCGCGATGCGCTGCTGGCGACCAACATCCCGTTTGTCGAAGTCCATCTCTCCAATATTCATGCACGCGAGACATTTCGGCACCGCTCCCTGCTCGCCGACAAGGCCATCGGCGTGATTGCCGGCTTTGGCGGCGCCTCTTACCTGCTGGCCATCAGGGGCCTGAACGAATTTTTACAACCATCGCAACCGACAAATACCGACACAACGAATGCATAACACGCAACAGATATGACTATCATACAGGAGTTTAATGTGGATATTTCCCAGATACGCAAACTAATCCGGCTGATCCAGAGTTCCGATGTCACAGAGATTGAAGTGACCCAGGGCGATCAGACCGTACGCATCTCACGCCAGGGTTCGGGCGCTCCGGCTGCAGCGCCTGCGGCTGCGACCTATGTTCCTGCCCCTGCCGCAGCGCCCGTCGCAACCGAAGCACCGGCCACCGAGCCGGCGCATAGCGAAGAGCATCAGGTCACCTCGCCCATGGTCGGCACCTTCTACGCCGCACCGAGTCCGGACGCCGAGCCATTTGTCCAGGCCGGCCAGAAAGTCCAGAAAGGCGAAACCCTCTGTATTATCGAGGCCATGAAGATGATGAATGAGATCGAAGCCGAATACAGCGGCGTGGTCGAAGCCATTCTGGTGGAAAATGCAACGCCGGTTGAGTACGGCCAGCCGATTTTCATCATCACCCCGCTGGCGTAAGCGGAGCAGCCATGTTTCATAAAATCCTGATCGCCAACCGTGGCGAAATCGCTGTTCGTATTATCCGCGCCTGCAAAGAGCTGGGCGTGCGCTCCGTGGCCGTCTATTCCGAAGCGGATAAAAGCTGCATGCATGCCCGTCTGGCCGATGAATCGATCTGTATCGGGCCGGCTGCGGGCAACCAGTCCTATATGAATATCGCCGCCATTATGGCTGCCGCCGAATTGACGGACGCCGAAGCGATTCACCCCGGTTACGGCTTTCTGGCTGAAAACGCCGAATTTGCCGAAATCGTCATTGAGTCCGGCCTGAGCTGGATCGGACCGACGCCCGAATCCATGCGCATCATGGGCGATAAAGTCACCGCCAAACAGAAAATGGAAGCTGCCGGCGTTCCGCTGGTGCCCGGCTCCGACGGCGCCGTAGACAACATTGAAGATGCCAAGCGCATTGCCAAAAAAGCGGGATTCCCGATTATCGTCAAGGCGTCAGCCGGCGGCGGCGGGCGCGGCATGAAAGTGGTGCACGCCATGGCGTCGCTACCCAACGCTTTCTCCATGTGCCAGAGCGAAGCCGCTGCAGCATTCGGCGACGATACCGTTTTTATCGAGAAGTTTCTGGAAGAACCGCGCCATATCGAAGTGCAGGTGCTGGGCGATACGCACGGCAATGTCGTCCATCTCTTTGAGCGCGAATGCTCCATGCAGCGCAACAATCAGAAGGTGCTGGAAGAGGCGCCGAGCCCGTTCCTTGATCCGGCCACTCGTGAACAGATCTGCGCCGCCGGCGTGGCCGCAGCCAAGGCGGTCAACTATGTCGGCGCAGGCACTATTGAGTTCCTGATGAATCCCGATAAGTCCTTTTATTTTATTGAGATGAACACGCGTATTCAGGTAGAACATCCGGTCTCCGAGTGGATTACAGGCGTCGATCTTATCGAGTGGCAGCTACGCGTTGCCAGCGGTGAAAAGCTGGCTTTCAGCCAGGAGAATATCAAAATGAAGGGACACGCCATCGAGTGCCGCATCAATGCCGAGCATCCGTTCAAGTTCACCCCGTCGCCGGGCGCTATCGAACTCTACCATGCGCCGGGCGGCCGCAGCGTGCGCGTCGATTCGCATATCTATACCGGCTACGCCATCCCGCCCTACTACGACTCCATGATCGGCAAGGTGATCACCCATGCGCGCGACCGCAAAAAATGCATTCGCCGCATGCAGCGCGCCATGGATGAACTGGTGATACTCGGCATCACCACAAATCAGGAGCTGCATCAGCGGTTGCTGGCCAATCCGGGCTTCCAGAAAGGTGAATTTAATATCCACTTCCTCGAACGCTGGCTGAATCAGATGAGTTTATGAACCCGGACGAAACAGTTCGACCGCTTTGAATTGAACCGTATGTTGGTCATCAATAGGTTAAGTGATTATTTCAGCAAAGCAAATCTGACCACGAATGAACACGAATTAAAAGGCAATATGCAGAAGACGATTTGCAAGTTTTTTAATCAGTGTTCATTCGTGAAATCAATGGCGAAGGTTTTTGGTTTTCCTGGTCGGTTCCGCTATGCGGGTTTGGCGAACCAGCCGTCAATTCAGCGGCTGGATCTGCATGCGCCCGTCCGATGAGACCGTGATCTGATAGCGTCTGCCATTCGGGCAGGTTGCCTGAATCACGCGGTTGCCGTTCTCATCCTCTGTTTCACTGATATCGCTGACCGCCCTGCCGCCGCAATCGTAATTGCGCAGCTTGATGGTCGTGGCGATATCCTCGGCCTCTGAAACCGCATACGCAGATTGAATCATTATAAACGGGACCATCAGCAGTGATAAAAGCGTGGCCGCCACCATCCATATTGAGCGCCGTTTCATGCTTTCACCTCCAGTAAACTTTCCCAGATCGATTCACGGCTCACATACAAGTCGCGAGAAAGCTTCGGATCATCCTCCAGCAGGGCGATAATCTTCAACAACAATCCATCGAAGCTGGTTCGTATCTCTTTCATCTTCGCTTTGAGCATCGACTGCTTGCGGTACTGTTTAATCCTGTTCACCAGATCAATAATGTTACTACGAATGGCCAGCTTGGTAAAGAAACCGATGGCATCTGTGTTCTTCAGGCGCGTTTCCAGTGTTTTGATATCCACCTCTACTTTTTTGCTTTGCAATGGCTCTTTTTTAGCCTCCGCCGCTGCTGGTCGGGCAGGTTCGGAGGCAGCTTGCCGGGATGCGTGTTGTATTGCCGTGGGATTGACATGCCGTACATGCGCATGCTGCTGTTTTTTTACTGCCTCAGAAACAACCTCAGCAGCCTGAGCGCCACCGGACTGACCACAGGCATACAGCGGCGCCACGAAGGCCACGCCGGTGCAAAACATCGCGACAAGAGTCGCCATACGTGCATTCCACAGTCCCATGAGCTGATTCTAGCAAATAAAAAATAGCGCTGCAGTGGTAAACTTTCCCCCATAGGGGAATTTCAACCGGCCCCGCATGAGAGGATAATATCGGCCGCCTGATGCGCGCCATCACTGTCGATAAGCGGAAATTTCCTGCCATGACTACTGGCGGCTTGCAGCGCAGCCAGCCAGTTCCCATGTCGAAAATCAGAGCGACTCATTCCCGCCGCCGGCATGCACTCATCCAGCCACCGTTTCAACATCGGAAATTCGGGAAAATCCGGGCGCTCCACCCAGGCGATCGGCCGGCTGCAACTCCAGCACTCGGACAATACGCCATAGCCCGGCTTGCAGACCACCACATCGACCAAGGGCATCACATCCACCGCCCTCAAACCGTTTCCAAAATGAACAGCTTGTACATTGTCCGGCGCACCCGCAGGGCAACCGGGCATCAGAAACAGCCACTCATCCATCGCCGCCAACGCCGCCATATCGAAAGGGGGATGGGCGCAGCCGCCAAACAGCACCAGCGCCCTCTTACGCTCCGTATCGCCTGCAGGGTCGGGGATTGCCGCAGGTTGCGCCGCAATCAGTCCGATCTGACGCCGCACCGGAAAGACGCCCATATCCATCGCCATCGGCGGCGTCAGCAACAGATCGCATGCCGCATAGGCCTGTGCAAGTTTCTCGATAACCGGATCATCCGGCGCCAGCCAGTGGGCGTAGATCGTATGCCAGTCCAGCGTGGCCAGACCGATATTGGGAATTTCGAGCGATTGCGCCGCCGGAAAAGCCAGCGGCGAGATATTCGACACCACCACAGATGGCGCAAAGGAGCGGAGCAGGCTGGTTTCGCGGGCGATCTGACGCTCCAGCGCATCCACCCAGCGACGCATCCGCACGATCGAAGCCTCTCGATCCTCCTCAATGGCGCTCTTCTGCACCACCCCGACATCCGTGTCAGTTGACTCAAGTTCAAAATCGAAGTCGAGCCGGCTGTCGATCTCATCATACGGCAATGCAGAGCGAATCAGAAACCGGCACTCGGGCTTTAACGCATGTATCCTGTTCAGCACCGGCGCCATCTGGGCCAGATGACCAAAACCGTGTCCGGAAATATAGACAGCGATATTCATCTTTGGATCCTTTGGCCTCAGCGGCATTATTTACGTAATTCTTAACGACTAAATTTGCTTACCGAGCAAATCCAGACATTTCTTCTACAGCCATGTGATGTTATGCCTTCCTTCCCTTGCAGGCAGTCACATGAGACCAGATTTTTTCACAACTTTGCTCTGCCAGAAGCACATACTCGTTCGCATCAATTTCACTTCCCCAGTCCAATGATTCAGGGTAGCGCATTTCAACTGCGTATGGCGTAAGCTCGATGATTGCATCCAAACTGGACAGTTCAGGCTCAAAGGATTCTGCCAAATCAAGTAGCCGCCCAAGATCATGCGTTTTAGGAAAATCAAAGCACTTTCGACTAATCAGGAATCCCTTTAGCGCCTTTTCAACCGCCTGTTGGGCATGGAATGCAATAATCTCGGCAAGCGGATCATCTACTTGCAACAATTGCCGGCAAGCCTTCAAGTCATGTTCGCTTTTAATCTTCCATTATCGCAACAATTCAATTTGATCAGACATAGCGCACTCCTCTCTGCACCACGTTATGACATAAACTGCCCTCAATATCCCGCCAATGTGCAAACTCTTTCGGCGTATAAACCACAATATCCTTGGCAACCTTCCATGAACGCATCACACGATAGGCCTGAGCAATCCTTTTCGGGCGAGGCAAATCACTTTCAAGTATAAACATAATATCCACATCAGAATCATCTCGCGCTTCATTGCGAGCATACGAACCAAATAACCACGCCTCCTTGGCATGCAATTCTTTTGCCGCTGATTGAATCTGATTACTTAATTCTTCCTGTTTCAAAATCATTACGTCACCTCTACAACATTCACATTTTGACATTTTATACAATCATGAACCATAAAAACTCGTTATGTCGAACCAGTATTCTGTGACGTAGCGAATTGTCGGTGCATCCCGCTTATTTTTGTGTGCTTTGAGATCGAATTCGTGCGAAGTATAACCATTTGGGCCTTCCCACTCCGCTTTAAGTTCTTCCCAATCTTTATCGGGCAGTGCGGTAACTTCGAACGTGAGCACATCGTAGTGCCTATTGTTGTGACTGGTCAATTTTTGACCCAGTGTGTTCGTATTGATCCTAGAGTAACGATCATTCTCAGGGCGGAAAATAATGAGTTCCTCATAGGCTCTTGGTTCAACAAAAGCATATTCAATACTGACACCGTCGAATGGCAAACCCTTCGAAACAACCGGATCATTTTTATCGATAATTACGGCATCATCACGTGTGTAGCCCCATCCTCCCTGAATAGGGAGTTCACCCAATGATGGGAAATCATGAGCCAGAATTTCTCGGGGAGACTCGTTGGAACTAATACAAGGTGGTTCAATATCTATTGGCATTATCAACTCCTGTATGCATGGCATGGTTCACGGAAAATATCAATACAGCATCCGTTGTTCTGCCTCTAGTTGTTCAAGAATGGTTTTCAAATCAAACAAATGGGTTTCGACAAAACGGAGTGTTTCGTTCGTTTTACCAAGAGACAGTGTAATTGAGACAGCATCTGTTTGACGTATCTCCGCGATGATCTGTTGTTGGGTCTGATCGTCCTGCTTGATAAAATAACTGTATTTGGCGGAACAGTTCGGACACAGTGCCAGATAGAGCTCTTCGACTTCCAGAGAGTAACAACCAGCAATCTCAACTGCATTCATATAATAATCGCCACCACGTTTCTTGAAGGGCATCGGGTCATGGCAGAGCTGGCACATCAACACACCATCGGGATTCGTGTACAAATTTCTGAGATAGGATCGCGCATCGATTTCGATTTTTGAGGTGTTTACGGACCGTTCCTTTTTCTTCTTTTGCTTCCTCGGAGCGTCGTTTATCCTCTCTTGAGTCTTGCGTTTTCTTCTCTCCGGTTTTTTTGGCGGGTTTGGTGCTGCCATATGATCAAATGCTTCTTCATCAATCACAATATCTGGACGAAGAATATTTAGCTGCGTGAACAAATCATGACTACCAAGCATAATCGGTGTCGCTGTGAGAAACACAACAGCCTCGGCATTGTCGCAAAAGAATCGCACCCCCTTATGTGCAAACGTGTTGGGGTTTTTAATATGGTGTGTCTCATCAACAATCACCAGATCAAAACGCGGCGGTGGATTGAGTTCCAACAAGCCCTGCACTTTCTTTTTGCGGCGGCCTGCACTTGTGGCATTGCCTTGCAAGAGTGTTTCATCAAAAAGGGAATAAGGGATTATAGTCTTGGCGTGCTGATCCGGCCACTCGCCCTCAAGATCGGTTTCACTAAGACAATACCGTAACGTCTTGCCATCAAGCTGGGTGAATCGTTCGTCAAAACGCTTCATTTCCGATTCCCATTTTCTCTCTGTCACCAAAGGCCTAGGGCAGATGATAAGCACGGATTTGATATCATGTCTGGCTTGTAGTTCTCGCAGGATCAACCCTGCCTCAATGGTTTTTCCTACGCCCACGCCATCGGCAATAAGCAAGCGAGGACGGTCTGACCTGATAAATTTAAGGACGGGTCTGAATTGGTAAGGGATAAAATCAATACGGGCGGCATTCAGTGAATAGAGCGTTGATAACCCAGGATGCTGAATCTGGATAGCGCTCAAATGTGCATAAAATTGCGGAAGTGAAGTCAATGACAGAGTTGCAGAGCTACCCTGCTTGGCTTGCAGCTGAGAGGCGTAATACTCCTTTATACCTGTTGAAATAAATACTGAGTATCTGTTTTCAGCAATTCCAGTAGTGACGTTGACAATAGCACCCTCAACTGCCGGATCAGATCGAAGGCAGACGATATCGCCCGGTTGAAATTCAGCACCTTGATCTTGCGAATTTTCGGCAGGAGCAGGCTTGATTTCTGCTTTTTTCGGAGATTGCAGGGCAGTCAGATTTTGCTTTTCTTCGATTACTTTATTGATAAAATCTTTGTTTGCATGAATGGCTGTCGCAAACCGTTGCATCGTATCCAAATCTCTAAACATATCATCATGGGCCACTACGTTAGAACCAGCATGCGCCCACCTGTTCCTAATCGTTTGCAATTCTTTTACAAAATTTCTGGTTCCCGAAGGTAATGGCTCTACTCTGGATACTTCAAACCAGTTCCGATCAAGAATGCGCAGTAATGCAGCCAGATCAAGCCTCGACAAATCAGTGATTCCATACTGTTCAACGATTTGAACCTGTTGAAATGAAAGCTGTTCAAGCACATGGGTCTGCCACCAGTTATCGGACAATTGGGGCAAAATTTTCCCAAGCCATGCGCACAGCTCCTTTGTCAGTTGCGAAAAACATTCGGCAATGATTGCATGCATATCAGCCCCCAACCTTGGTCAACATCACAAGATAGCGGACAATTCCTTCTTTTGCATGCTTCATCCCAACCAAACTATCTGGGTAAACTGAAGCTTGTTTCTAAAAACAAGGGAATCTGCTCACTTAAAAATGCCCGAAGGCATCCACTGTTTTTACCAGTTCTTTCACGGCCAGCATGGACCGGTGCAAAGCGGCAGCCTCGTCATCGGTCAAATTCATTTCGATGATGGCTTCAACACCGTCGCGACCCAGCTTGCACGGCACGCCCATATAATAACCATCGACGCCATACTCGCCCTCCAGATAGGCTGCACAGGGCAGGATGCGTTTCTTATCCTTGATGATCGCTTCGGCCATCTGCACCACCGATGCGCCGGGAGCGTAAAATGCCGAGCCGGTTTTGAGCAACTCGACGATCTCCGCGCCGCCTTGCGCCGTGCGTTGGCAGATTGAGGCGACACGCTCCGCATCCATCAGTTCGGTGATCGGAATACCCGCCACAGTCGAATAGCGCGGCACCGGCACCATGGTATCGCCATGGCCGCCCAATACGCATGCCGCCACATTTTCAATCGATACC
>JALUYG010000314.1 GCA_027013105.1 Mariprofundus sp. | reverse complement strand
CGGAGCGGGTCAGGCGGTAGCCGCCATGTGCGCCGCGCACGGAATCGAGCATGCCTTCATGTAGCAGCATCTGCAGTATCTTGCTCACGGTCGGCATGGGGATATGGGTGATCTCGGCCAGTTCAGCAGCTGAAAAACGCTCCTGAGATGATGATGCCATGCATGTCATCAGCAGAATCCCGTAGTCCGTCAATTTGGTTAATCTGAGCATGCCCACCTCTGGCGCGAGCGACCCCAAAGAGATCACCCGATTCTAAAGGCGACCATTCTAGTCCGGTTTAGAATCCGGAACAATACAGTACAGATTAGGGTTATTTGCCACGCGCCACAGCATAGGTCAGCGCATCGACTGCAGCCCCTCGTACATATTCCGGCGCCTCACGATCAGCGATAAGATCCTTGATCGTATCAAATTGATCGTTGCAGGTATGATAGAGTGAGACGGGCAGGGTCTCAGTGACCATATCGCCCCATATTTCATCCCGTGGTTGCTCGGGTATACAGAAGGCGCAAATGATCGGCAAATGAGCAGCAGGTTCATGAAAATAGCTTAGCAGCGCTACGACATAACTGTTTGCAAAGTGATTTTCGCTGGCGTAACGCACAGGATTGTCGGCAATACCTTCAAGTATCTCAATGAGCCTGGGGGTTATCTCCCGTTGCAGGGAGACAGCCTCTTCAACCAACTGCCGTGGGTATCTACCATCAAAGTGATCGAGTTCTTCTATCAGTCTCTCAATACGCATCGCGCTCATAGTTCCAGTTCCTAGATTTCTCCAGACCGAGTTTAAGATCATCCACCCAACCATCAAGCCTTTCCGTTTCTGTCTATGCTTTCGTGATCAGTAAGAAGATGCGGGCTTCTCCGACACAGGCATATCATGACGATGTCATGCGATTAATTCTGGAGGTTACTTTTATGCAAATGCAAACCAAACTCATGCTTGGAACTGCGCTGGTCAGCGTCATGTCCATGGGCTATGTCACACAGACCGTGGCAGCGCCGGCGATGGAAAAGTGCTATGGCATCAATGCTGCGTTCAAAAATGACTGCAAATCACCCGGCCACTCCTGCGCCGGTCAGGACGCCAAGGCGCGCGACCCGAAAGCATTCGTTGCTGTGCCGGCCGGCCTCTGCGCCAAAATTGACGGCGGCAGCAACAAGGAGGGTTAAATCTCCCTCGCTATTGTTGCAGATATGCACGGATAGATTTCCTCACCGATGTTCAACCCTGAAAACAGGCAACCAATCCCGGCATCTGCCGGGATTGGTCTGCGTGCGCCGCATATCAGACAGGTCATCGATACGCTGCCGGAAGCAGCCTGGTTTGAGGTGCATAGCGAGAACTATTTTGCCCCCGGCGGAGCCATGCTTCGCCAACTTGCTGCAGTGCGTGAGCACTACCCGATCAGTCTGCACGGCGTTGGACTCTCGCTGGGCAGCGATGACTGGCCCTATCACCCTCACCTGACCAAACTCAAAAAGCTGATCGATCACATACAGCCGGGGCTGGTTTCGGAGCACATCAGCTGGGGCGCTGCCGGCCAGCTTCATCTCAACAGCCTGCTGCCGCTGCCCTACACCCAGGAAGCGCTGAACGTGATGATCGAACATGTCGATACGATTCAATCATTTCTGAAGCGTCAAATTCTGGTGGAGAACGCTTCGACCTACCTGGAATACGCCCACTCCACCATGCCGGAGTGGGAGTTTGTCACAGAACTGGTGCGCCGCAGCGGCTGCGGCCTGCTGCTCGATATCAATAATATCTACGTCAATAGCGTCAATCACGTCTTTGATCCCATGCAGTTTATTGACGCCGTTGATCCCACCACTGTCGGTGAAATGCATCTGGCCGGCTTCTCCCGCAAAGAACATTTGCCCGTGCCGCTGTTGATCGATTCACATGACCACCCGGTCTATCCCGAGGTGTGGGATCTGTATAGAAAAACCGTGCAACTGATCGGCATCAAACCGACGCTGATCGAATGGGACGCCCACATCCCGGAATTCTCCGTGTTGCAGGCCGAAGCGGATAAAGCCGGGGAGGTGATCAATGCGCACAGCGCCGTCGCTTGCTGAGCTACAGCACGAATTCGCAGCCAATGTGTTGCACGGCGGCCATGCCATTGAAACGTATGTGCAGGGCAATGGCTTGTCAGCAGCGCAACGCATGCAAATTTACCAACATATTATCGAAAACACTTTGGCCGAGGCCTTGCAAACCGCTTATCCGGCGGTGCGGCTGCTGGTCGGCGACGATTTTTTCGAGCTGGCGGCTGATCGATATATGCGCGCCTGTCCGCCTGCCAGTGGTAATCTGCAAGATTACGGCGGGCAGTTTTCCGTTTTTTTGCAAACCATGGAAGAGGCCGCCTCGCTCGCTTATCTGCCCGATATCGCCCGTCTGGAGTGGGCGCGCCAACAAAGCCTGCTTGCCGCTGATGCGGATGCGCTGGAAGCGCAGGAAACGGCATTTCGGCTGCAGTATCTGGGCAACCATCCGATGCAGATGAGCCTGCACCCATCCGTACAACTGGTGCGTTCATCGCACCCGATCTTCGATATCTGGCATTTTTGCATGCATCCCGGCGATCAACAACTGCAGCTGGATGCGGCCGGGCAGTCCGTGCTGCTGTGGCGCGACGGTGAACAGATCGCCATGCAGCTGATGGATGCGCCTGCTGCAGCATTTCTGGAGGCGGTGTCTGCCGGCATGGAGATGCACCGCGCCTTTGCTGATGTCCGGGCGCAAGGCCATGCCGACTTTGATCTGTCCGAACTGCTGCCATTGCTGACAGCCAACCGGCTTATCATTGATATTCACGCCACAGGAGAACCAGTATGAAACATCTGTTCTGCAACATCTGTTCCACCTATTCCAGAATCACATCGATGCTGAATCGTTTGCAGCCACTGAGCCTGTTGCTGTTGCGCCTGTGGGTGGCGCTGGCATTCTGGCGCGCCGGCATGGTGAAGCTCGCTGATCCGATGGGAACCGCATACCTGTTTAATTATGAGTACCATGTACCGCTTCTCTCACCCGATCTGGCCGCCTCCGTCGGCACCTATGTCGAACTGATTGCGCCCTGGCTGCTCGGGCTCGGGCTGTTCGGGCGCATTTCCGCCCTGTTCCTGTTCGTCTATAATATTATCGCCGTGATCTCATATCCGGATCTGTGGCCGAATGGCTTATGGGCCGGCTTCATCGGCGCCGCATTTATCGATCACAAGGCCTGGGGCCTGATGCTGCTGGCCATCGTCCTGTTCGGCCCCGGCAAACTGTCGATTGACGCCGCCATTGCAAAGTGGTTGCTGCCCCGCTTTTCCAGTCGGGATCATTAGTTCCCTCCTGTAAAGCGCAAAGCGGACACAAAAAAAGGCGCCATGCGGCGCCTTTTTTTGTTGATGCCGTGCTTAAGCCGCTTCCGCCGCTTCACCGCCGTCGCTGCTATCGTCAACGACCTGGGTCAGCTCTTCCAGTACCTCAACATCCGGCAGTGCATCGGCCGCCTCTTTATCCGCCTCTGCCACACCCGGTTTCGGCGCCTGACGGGTAGCCAGCCCGGTGCCTGCCGGCAGCAGGCGTCCGAGAATGACATTCTCTTTCAGCCCCATCAGCCAGTCGACCTTGCCGGCCAGCGCAGCTTCGGTGATCACACGCGTGGTCTCCTGGAAGGATGCTGCCGATATGAAGGACTCAGTACTCAGGGAAGACTTGGTGATACCCAGCAGGATCGGCTCGAAGGTGGCCGGCGCCTTGCCCTCGGCCACCAGCTTGCGGTTGGCCTGCAGCACATGCTTGCGAACCGGCTGTTCGCCAGCCACGAAATCGGACTGGCCCGGATCGATAATCTGCACCTTACGCATCATCTGACGAGCGATCACTTCAATGTGCTTGTCATTGATCTTCACACCCTGCAGACGATAAACCTCCTGGATTTCATCCGTCAGGTAGTTGGCCAGCGCCTCAACGCCGAGCACCTTGAGAATATCCTGCGGCGCAGGCGAGCCTTCCATCAGGCGCTCACCGCGACGTACGCGATCACCCTCCTGAACCAGAATCTGCGATCCCTTCGGAATCTGGTATTCCAGCTTGTCGGAACCATCGGACGGCTCAACATAAACGCGGCGTTTACCACGAATATCCTTACCGAAGGAGATGACGCCGTCAGCGCCGGCAATAAAGGCCAGGTTCTTCGGCTTGCGCGCTTCAAACAGCTCGACCACGCGCGGCAGACCGCCGGTAATATCCTTGGTCTTGCCGGCTTCGCGCGGAATACGCGCCAGCACATCGCCTGCCTTGACTTCCGTTTCGTTGTCCACATTCAGAATGGCGCCGGGCGACAGGAAGTAGCGGGCCGGCGTATTGGTGCGCGTCAGCACAATCGGATCGCCGCTCGGATCCTTCGGATCGACCAGCTGAATCTGCGGACGCAGTGCATCCTTGCGGCTGTCCGACTGCTGCGTCACCACGCGGCTGGAGAGACCGGTCACTTCATCGGACTGTTCATGAACGGTGATACCCTCTTCCAGATCGACAAAGCGCAACAGACCATCGGTTTCGGCAATCAGCGGCATGGTGTATGGATCCCATTCAGCCAGTTTATCGCCCGCCTTGATCTTGGCCGCCTCTTTCACCAGCAGGTGGGCGCCATATGGGATGCGGTGACGCTCCATCTCCTTGCCCTTGCCGTTGTGAATAATCACTTCGGTATGACGGTTGATCACAATTTCAGCTCCGTGAGTGTCGGTCACCGTGATCGCTTCTTCCAGCTTCGCGACGCCGCCGAATTTCGCCTCGACATGCGCCTGCTCGGCGGAGCGGGAAGCCGTACCGCCGACATGGAACGTACGCATGGTCAGCTGCGTGCCCGGTTCGCCAATCGACTGGGCAGCAATCACGCCGACTGTTTCGCCGATACTTACCGGCGTGCCGTGGCCAAGATCGCGGCCGTAGCAGTTGGCGCAGACGCCCTCTTCGGATTCACAGGTCAGCACCGAGCGGATACGCACCACCTCAATGCCGGCCTCATCAATCTTTTCGGCCAGCTCTTCATTGACCATGGCGCCGGCAGGTGCGATCTCGACGCCGCTAATCGGATCGACAGCCGCCTCCAGCAGCACGCGCCCGAGAACACGCTCATACAACGGCTCAATCACCTCGCCGCCTTCGACCAGCGCTGTCAGCGTGACGCCGCTGGTGGTGCCGCAATCCTGTTCGCGAACCACGGCATCCTGCGCCACATCGACCAGACGGCGGGTCAGGTAACCCGAGTTGGCCGTCTTCAACGCCGTATCGGCCAGGCCTTTACGGGCGCCGTGGGTGGAGATGAAGTATTGCAGAATGGTCAAGCCTTCGCGGAAGTTGGCTGTGATCGGCGTCTCGATAATCGAGCCGTCCGGCTTGGCCATCAGGCCGCGCATACCGGCCAGCTGACGAATCTGCTGGGCAGAACCACGGGCGCCGGAATCGGCCATCATATAGACCGGATTAAAGGTCTTGGCCTCTTCCGTTTTCGAACCATCCGCACTGCTCAGCTCTTCACTGGACAAATTATCCATCATGGCGCGCGCCACTTTTTCCGTGGTATGCGTCCACAAATCGACGACCTTGTTATAGCGCTCGCCGGCAGTAATCAAACCATCGGCATACTGCTTCTGAACCTTGGCCACTTCCGCTTCGGTCGCTGCCACGGTTGCAGCCTTGCTCTGCGGCACCACCACATCGCCGAGCGCAAATGATGCGCCGGATTTGGTGGCATAGTTATAGCCCAGCACCTTCAGCCGGTCGGCCAGCAGCACCGTCGCCTTATTGCCGGCGACGCGATAGCACTCCTCAATCAGGCCTGCCACATCTTTCTTGGTCAGCTCCTTGTTGATGCAGGAAAACGGCATCTCATCCGGCAGGATGGTGGAGAGAATGGCGCGGCCCACCGTGGTATTCTCACGTTTGCCGCGAATTCTGCAGACGATACGGCTATGTAACTCGGTGACGCCGGCATCCAGCGCACGCAGCGCCTCCTGCTGCGAAGCAAAGACCATGCCCTCGCCCTTGCCGAACGGACGTTCGCGGCTGAGATAGTAGATGCCCAGAATCATATCCTGTGTCGGCACGATCACCGGCTTGCCGGTAGCCGGCGACAGGATGTTGTTGGTGGACATCATCAACGCACGCGTTTCAGTCTGCGCTTCTATAGATAGCGGCACATGCACGGCCATCTGATCGCCATCGAAGTCGGCGTTAAACGCCGTACAGACCAGCGGATGCAGACGAATCGCCTTGCCTTCCACCAATACCGGCTCGAATGCCTGAATACCGAGCCGGTGCAGCGTCGGCGCGCGGTTGAGCATGACCGGATGCTGATGAATCACTTCGGCCAGAATATCCCACACTTCCGGAATGCCCTGCTCCACCAGCTTTTTGGCCGCCTTGATGGTGTTGGCCAGGCCGCGCAGCTCCAGCTTGTTGTAGATAAACGGCTTGAACAGCTCCAGCGCCATCTTTTTCGGCAGACCGCACTGGTGCAGCTTCAGATCCGGGCCCACCACGATGACCGAACGACCGGAGTAGTCGACGCGTTTACCGAGCAGATTCTGACGGAAACGGCCCTGCTTGCCCTTAATAACATTGGAGAGCGATTTCAGCGGACGACGGTTGTTGCCGGTGATCGGCTTGCTGCGACGATCATTGTCGAACAGCGCATCGACAGATTCCTGCAACATGCGTTTTTCGTTACGCGTGATGATCTCCGGCGCATTCAGCTCCAGCAACCGTTTCAGACGATTATTGCGGTTAATGACGCGACGATAGAGGTCGTTCAGATCAGACGTGGCAAAACGGCCGCCGTCCAGCGGCACCAGCGGACGAATTTCCGGCGGCAGCACCGGAATCACATTCAGCACCATCCACTCCGGACGATTGCCGGAACCGAGCATCGCCTCCACGGTGGAGAGACGCTTGGTCAGCTTGGTCAGCTTGGTGACCGCCTTGGTGGCTGCAATCTGCGCTCTCAGGCTCTGGCGCTCCTCTTCCAGATCGATATTTTTCAGCATCTCCTGCAGCGCTTCAGCGCCCATGCCGGCGCGGAACTCCTCGCCATACTCTTCGAAGGCTTCGATATACTCCTCTTCGGTGAGCACCTGAAACTGTTCCAGACTGGTCAAGCCCGGATCGAGTACGATGTAGGATTCGAAATAGAGTACGCGCTCCAGCTCTTTCAGCGTTTTATCGAGCAGCAAGCCAATACGGGAGGGCAGGCTCTTCAAAAACCAGATGTGGGCCACCGGCGCAGCCAGATCGATATGGCCCATGCGCTCACGGCGCACCTTGGACTGAATCACCTCGACAGAACACTTCTCGCACACCACGCCGCGGTGTTTCAAGCGCTTGTATTTACCGCACAGGCACTCGTAATCCTTGATCGGGCCGAAAATCTTGGCGCAGAACAGGCCATCGCGCTCCGGTTTAAAGGTGCGATAGTTGATCGTCTCCGGTTTTTTGACCTCGCCGTACGACCAGGAACGAATTTTCTCCGGGCTGGCCAGCCCGACGCGCAGACCATCGAAATCTTCGATGGAAGAGGGCTTCTGGAACATTCTAAGCAGTTCTTGCATGGCTTATTCTCCTTCGTTCTCAGTCGGGCGTTTGACCATAGCCAGATCAATGCCCAGTGCATTCAGTTCTTTCGTCATGACATTGAACGATTCCGGAATACCGGCATCGAACGCCATATCGCCACGAACAATCGATTCGTACATCTTGGTGCGACCCTGCACATCATCCGACTTCACAGTCAGCATCTCCTGCAGGGTGTAGGCCGCGCCATAGGCCTCCAGCGCCCACACTTCCATCTCGCCGAAGCGCTGGCCGCCGAACTGCGCCTTACCGCCCAGCGGCTGCTGTGTGACCAGTGAGTAGGGGCCGGTTGAACGGGCATGAATCTTCTCGTCCACCAGATGATGCAGTTTCAGAATGTACATATCGCCAATGGTGACCGGACGATCGAAAGCCTCGCCTGTGCGGCCGTCATACAGCGTGGTTTGTCCGCTCTCGGAAACACCTGCCAGCTTCAACATCCGGCTGAGGTGTGACTCCTTGGCGCCGTCAAACGCCGGCGTCGCAATCGGCACGCCGCCGCGCAGGTTGCTGGCCAGCTCAAACAATCCTTCATCATCCATGCCGGCAATATCCTTGCAGGCCGACTTATCTTCATCGTAGATATCGAGCAGGAACGCCTTCAGCGCATCGGAGGAAACGCCCTCCTTGAGCATCGCATCGATTTTTTTGCCCAGCATTCTGGCCGCCAGCCCCATATGAATCTCAAAAATCTGACCGATATTCATACGCGATGGCACGCCCAGCGGGTTCAGACAGATATCGACCGGCGTACCATCTTCGGTGTAGGGCATATCTTCTTCCGGCACGATAATCGAAATCACGCCCTTGTTACCGTGGCGGCCGGCCATCTTATCGCCCGGCTGCAGCTTGCGTTTGACGGCCACAAAGACTTTCACCACCTTGATC
>JALUYG010000313.1 GCA_027013105.1 Mariprofundus sp. | reverse complement strand
TTATCAGTTGATTCATCAGGGAACCAAGCTGGTGCCGTGCGATTTTCTGGCGCCGGTGGAGACCAAAAACCCGGTAGGGCGTCACCATCCGATGTTGCTATCCAACTTCTTCGCCCAGACCGAAGCACTGATGCGCGGTAAAACGGCCGATGAGGTTCGGGCTGAACTGGCGGAAGAGGGGCTGGAGGGTGAGGCGCTGGAGGCGCTGACGCCGCACAAGGTGTTTCCCGGCAATAAGCCGACCAATTCCATTCTGTTCCAGAAACTCACGCCGCATGCGCTGGGCGGCCTGATCGCCATGTATGAACATAAAACATTCGTGCAGAGCGTGATATGGGATGTGAATGCGTTTGATCAATGGGGCGTGGAGTTGGGCAAGCAACTGGCGCGCAAGATTCTGCCTGAACTGGACGACTACGAGGATGTGAAGGGTCATGACGCTTCCACCAATGGCCTGATTAACTATTATAAAGCCCACCGGAAAGAGTGAGCGGATTGCTTCCGGCGACTCGATTACAGCCATCAGCGGCAGCATGCGCGAGCTTTTTGCAACCCGCCCTTCATTCCGGTGCTGGCGAGAAATAATTTTTTGACGTCAAAACATCATGATATTAGAATCCGGCCGCGAGGTGGCAGATGGAAAAATCGAAATCCAAACAGGCGACAATCTACTTTGATCGAAATATACACCGGGCCATCAAGCTCAAAGCGGCCAGCAGCAACCGTTCTATTTCCGATATTGTCCACGAGGCTGTCTGTAACCTGCTGGCCGAAGAGCAGAAAAACATGATGGCTTTCGAGGCTCAGGATTATGAGCCGGTGATGAGTTATGAGGAACTGCTCAATGATCTGAAGTCGGAAGGCAAAATCTGACTGCCAGCCACAATGATGGCTTTAACCTGAGGCTCTGAGACTCACTGTGAAATTCCCATTAAAACCTGTTTATTTGTGATGCAGATCACAATGATGGCGTCTGCACTGCTGCATGGTTCGCGCCACTGAAAAAATTCCCACAGGAGGTTCAAATGAAAAAAATATTTTCGGGGGCGCTGGCTGCGCTCTTGCTCTCCATCGCGATGCCGGCATGGTCGGCAGCCGACAAGAATGGCCCGGAGCCGCTATATCCGGTTTCGCCGCTGATTGTTAAAAAGGGCGTGGATGCGGTTTACCCCTCAGTGGCGGGTGATTTTATGGTGTTTAGCACCTACCATAATGACACGTTCGGCGTGGAAAGAGTGTCAAAAAACTCCCCCAATGCCTCCTCACGCGCTGTTAAAACCATGGTGATTCGTGAGGCGATCCGTTTCGGCGTAGCGGTTGAGGATGGGTCGGTCGGTTTTGTCAGCAACAGAACGGGGCCGATCAGTGCGTGGATGTGGCTGGGGCATGGTGAAAGTTATGCGGCCATCGGGCAGATGAGTTCGTTTCGCGGCAGCGTTGCGCCATACCATCTCAATGGCAGCGCTGATGGAAAGGTGTGGTGTTTTGATACCACGCTGCAAAAAGTGCGTCAGAATCAGATGTTGAACGAGTTTTCCGGCCATCCGTTTATTGAACTGGTTGGTCAAAACTGGCGCACCTACGATTCCGACAGTTTTATGCATAAGCAGGGCTATGAGAAAACCCGCACCGGCAAGAAAAACAAGTTGTCGCCACCGGTGCTTTATGTGTTTAATCGCAGCACCGTGCAGTTGAATATGATTCCCAACGCCTTTGACGGAACGATTTCACCGGATGGCCGCAAGGTGGTTTTTGTGCGCGAAACCAATGGCAATTACGATCTGTGGATGCAGACCATTGACGGCGGCGAACTGGTGCAACTTACCGACTCCCCGTTTGGCGATTTCGAGCCGCAGTTCAGCCCTGACGGCAGCAAGCTGCTGTTTGTTTCCAACCGCGATTATGGCGGCACAGTGACCCGCTCATCGATATATATGATGGACATGAAGAATTACCAGGTGACCAGGCTGACCAATGCCCGCAATGCTGCAGATGGCGGCCCGGCCTGGCTGGATGAGCATACTATCGTTTTCCACTCCGACCGCAGCCCTGACAAGCCGCAGAGCAAAACAATCATCGGCTGGAATATCTGGCAGTTGAAGTTGATGTAAAAAATACCGGTCGATCACAAATCAAATGGAAAAGAGGCTACTACATGAATAAAACATCGAAACCTGTCGCATCCTGTCGGCGTGTCTGTTGTCTGTTGGCGGCATTTCTGTTGCTGCTCCCATGGTGGGGGCCGGCACAGGCTCAGGAGGTGATGGGTTGGTTACAGGATGGACACCGTAGTGCAGCCGATGTAGCGACGGACGGGGCTGAACTGCTCACGCTGGAGCCCGGAGAGATGGAGATGTATCCGCATATCTCCCCGGATGGCAAATATCTGCTGGTCGTTTCCGGCAAGAGCCGCAAGCCGGTTGTGAGCCGTCGTTTGACTGAAAATGGCGATCCTGTGAATCTGGTCAGCGATTATGATCCGCTACTGCCGGATTCAATTGCCTGGCATGGCGACGCTGCCGTCACCTTTCTGTCGGAACGCGCCGATAGTCTGGGTCTATGGGTGAAGCCTGTGGGCGGAGGGGTGATTCGCAGGCTGTTTCGTCTTGAAGGGGAATTGCGAAATCCGATCGTTCTGGATGACGGCAGTATGATCGCAGTGCATCTGCGCACTGTATCCAGTCATCTGGCGGCAACCGGCAGGAAGGCGTCCGCCGCCGTTTTTAACAACTGGCATCGTCCCGGATATGAATCCAGTCTGGTTCGTATCGATCCGGCTGGCGCTGAACAGCAGTTGTCCGCCGGCGACAGCCCTGCATTGTCGCCGGATGGACGCCGGCTGGCGTTCTCCATGCAGAATGGCCGAAGCCGGCATCTGTTTATCATGAACGTGGATGGCTCCGGGCTGATTCAGTTGACGCAGGGCGGCTTTGTGGATGTGCAGCCGACATGGAGCCCGGATAGCAAGTGGGTCGCCTTTACATCCAATCGCGGCAGGTTCGCTCACGATGCGGCGGCCGAAAAACTGAAGCGCGCAGGAAAGACAAACTGGGATATCTGGCGTATCGGCGCCGATGGACGCGGTTTGACCCGGCTGACCCGCGACCCTGCCAGAGATGGTGCGCCGACGATCGCTGCAAACGGCAACGTCTATTTTCATTCGGATCGAAGGATCAGCAAGCATATGCGCGCCCTTCATCAGGTGCAGGGCAGAGTGAAAGGGTTTCATATATGGCGCATTGCCACAACGCCGGCCGATGAATCCATCGCTGAAGGTGATTTGGCGCGTTAAATAGAGTGAATTAAAAAACTTTGACAAATTAGCGGGTTCTGCTATCGTTCATATGTTGTTTCTAGCGAAACGGGCTAATGGCTTGTTTTGTCTTCGATTTTGACAGGTAGGGGAATATGACCAAAGCTGATATTGCAAAAGTTGTGCATGAGCGAGTTGGTCTGACCAAGAAAGAGTCAGCCCAGATTGTAGAATCCGTACTGGAAGTGATTTCCGATACCCTTGAGCAGGGCGAGAATGTCAAGCTATCCGGTTTCGGTCACTTTATCGTGCGTCAAAAACATGCCAGGCGGGGTCGAAACCCCAAAACCGGTGCGGAAATTACCATCGAACCGCGTTCTGTGGTGACTTTCCGCGCCAGCCCGATGTTAAAAGATAAACTGACGGGGAGGAGGTCATGAACCCGCAGCAGGCGCTGCTCAAGGCCGGCCTGGATGTTCCGGAACTGCCGGACAAACTGTTTTTCTCTATACGCGAAGTGAGTGATATTTGCGCTGTTGAGCCGCATGTGTTGCGCTATTGGGAAACTGAATTCAAACATATCAAGCCGGTCAAGAAGAGCGGCAACCGGCGCTTTTACCGGCATCGCGATGTTTATGCGGTGCTGCAAATCAAACATCTGCTCTATGATCTCAACTTCACGATTCGGGGCGCCAAAAAACGTTTGCAGAGCGGAGATCTGGAAACGATCGTGGAAAACAGGGACACCCAGACACTACTCTCCCGCTTGAAACAGGAACTGGTTGAAATCCGCCAACTGCTTGATTGATGTTTCTGATTGGCGGTTTCATTGTTTATTCATCTTTTCGCGATTAGCGTTCGCCGCATGTTAACGCGCAAGTTGCATATTCGCGGGTTTTTCCCCGTCACGACCCGCCTGATGGCGGCGCTGTTTGCCGTACAGATGATGGTGGGCGGTTTCTGTCTGATGTCGCCGGAGCTGCATGCCATGCCGCAGGCGATGGCGGCTGTGGATATACAGGCGCACTGCAACGGATCTGTTGCAGAGCAGGCGCATCCTGTTTTAGATCATCATTCAGGGGATCACCATTCGAGTAACTGCTACCACTGCGATCAGCCGGATCTGTTATCCGTTTCACATGCGGCTTTTTCTGCACCGCTGGCTCTGCTGCTGCCGGACACATTGATGCAACCGGCTGCGCTGCAGCCATACAGCATTAAAACAGGTCTCTATTCCACGCGAACGCCGACCGGGCCGCCGCGCTCTTCTTCTCTCCTCTACAACCAGACTCAGCGCATCCGCGTCTGATTCACCCCTTCTTCTGACGCCACGGCTCGAATGAGCTGTGGTGCGCGCATTTCTGTGCCAGAAATGCGTGCGTATCAAGTAGAAGGGAGGTATGCGCGTATGCATCCCCGCAAGAAAAACCGGCATTGGCCGGCACTATTACCC
Source organism: Mariprofundus sp. (assembly GCA_027013105.1). Taxonomy (GTDB): domain Bacteria; phylum Pseudomonadota; class Zetaproteobacteria; order Mariprofundales; family Mariprofundaceae; genus Mariprofundus. Next base: position 3,828 of record JALUYG010000313.1, on the reverse strand, counting down.
ATCATGGCAGTGGCATTGGTTGCGCCATACATGGCCAGTGCTTCACCCGGTACATCACAATCCCTATTGACATTGCAACAGGCTGAAAGCCTTGCTCTGCAACACAATCCGGCGCTGGCAGCGGCTGGAAAACAGGCCGAAGCGATGGCGCAAATCCCGTCGCAGGTGGGTAGCTTGCCCGATCCGAAGGTGTCGTTCAAAGCGATCAACCTGCCGGTGGACACTTTCTCCACCACGCAGGAAAATATGACCCAGATGCAACTGGGTTTCTCGCAGGCTCTGCCGTTCCCCGGCAAGCTGGGGCTGAAATCCGAAGCGGCCGAACATATGGCGGCGGCGGCCTTGCAGAATCGTCAGGAGTTCCGGCTGGTGTTGCTGCGCAATACCCGTATTCACTGGTGGAACCTGGCCTATCTCGATAAAGCGCTGGAAATCGTACGGCGTAATCAGGATCTGCTGCGCAATCTGGTCAAAATCGCCGAAACAAAATACAAGACCGGCAAGGGCTTGCAGCAGGATGTGCTGCTGGCGCAACTGGAGCTATCGAAACTGCTTGAGCGCGAATTAAAGCTGCAGGCGGCGCGTGATCGTGAAGCTGCATCGATGAATGCGCTGCTGGGGCGATCTTCAGATACAAAAATCCTCATGCCGAAACAGAATGCGCATGATCTCGAAGAGCTGACACGCGGACGCAATCAGAGCCTGGAAGAGATGCATGAAAAAGTCAGCGCGCTGAAACAGTGGGCGCACGGACATCGTCCCATGTTGCTGGCCATGGATGCTCGCTTGTCCGCAGCAGGCTCCATGGTGGCGCTGGCCGAAAAAGATTACTACCCTGATTTCAATGCCGGCTTCGGTTACGGCTTTCGGCAGGGGGTTAATCCGGCCAGCCGCAAAACACGGCCCGACTTCGCCACCTTCATGCTGACCATGACGCTACCGTTATACAGCGGCAGCAAACAGGACAAGGCTGTGGATCAGCGCCGGGCCGAAAAAGCGCGCGTGCAGTTTTCACTGGAAGATGCGATCAACCGGGTCGATGCGGATATTGAAGCCGCCGCATCCGATCTGCGTATCGCCCGGGATCAGGTGATCCTGTTTGATCAGGGCATCCTGCCGCAGGCGCGCCAGACCACGGCATCCATGCTGGCCGGCTATCAGGTGAATAAAGTGGACTTCCTCAACCTCGTCCGCGCCCAGCTCAATGAATTCAATACCGATATTCAATACTGGCAGCAGGTATCCAGAGCGCATCAGGCCGAAGCGCGCCTGGCCGCCGCAGCAGGCAAAGAGCGCCTGCAATGAATCAAAGTCAAAATATTTTCACCGCGAAGGACGCGAAGGACGCAAAGGGAAAGTCATTAAAGATCACCACCTGTTGGTTTCGTTTTCCTTTGCGTTCCTTTGCGTCCTCTGCGGTTAAAGATTTTATTGGGAGTAAGAGATGAAAAATATTGCAATCATGATGGCTGTGCTGGCTGCAGGCCTGGCCGGGGGATATTTCCTGTCGGGCGCGCAGCAGGAGCAGCCGAAAGCGCAGCAGGTGAACGCGGCAGGCGATGGGCCGTGCGCAGGCGGGGCGCAGCCGTTGATGTGGCGTAGTCCGATGAATCCGTCGGTAACCAGCCCGACGCCGACGAAGGATTCGATGGGCATGGATTATATTCCTGTTTGCGCCGACGACGGGGCGGGCAGCGGCCCGGCCGGCACGGTGAAAATCGATCCGACCGTCACACAGAATATGGGCGTGCGCGTGACCAGCGCCGTGAAGAAAAAACTGTCGCGTCGGATTACCACAGTCGGACGCATCACTTATGATGAGACCAATCTGGTCACGCTGCATCCCAAGGTGGAAGGCTGGGTGGATAAGTTGTTTGTCGATAAGACCGGAGAAGTGGTCGAGAAGAACACCATGCTACTCTCTTTCTATTCGCCGCAACTGGTTGCCACGCAGGATGAATATCTGCTGGCGCTATCCAACTGGCAACAGTTGAAAAACAGCCCTTACGTCGATATTCGTGAAGGCGCCAAACGGCTGCTGAATTCATCACTGGATCGGTTGCGTTTTTTCGATGTGGCCGAGCATCAGATCAGGGCGCTGAAAAGAACGCATAAGGTGCGTAAAAGCATGCATATTCACTCGCCGGCTGCCGGCGTGGTGACCCGGATCAGCGTGCGCGAAGGCGCACATGTGACGCCGGCATCGGAGCTATACCAGATTGCCGATCTCTCCCGTGTCTGGGTGCTGGCTGATCTCTATGAATATGAAATTGGCTGGGTGAAAGAGGGCGATCAGGCGACACTGAAAATTGCATCCTTGCCGGGGCGCTTGTTTACCGGCCGCATCACCTATATCTACCCCTATCTCGATCCCAAAACGCGCACCAACAAGGTGCGCATCGAGTTCGATAACCGTGAAGGGCTGCTCAAGCCGGACATGTTCGGCGATGTCACCATCACGCCGGGCATGGTGAAGCCCGGCCTGTATGTGCCGAGAGAGGCGGTGTTGATCACCGGCAAAAAGGCGCATCTGTTTGTGCAGACGGCGCCGGGACGATTTGAACCGCGCACGGTGACAACAGGGGCCAGAAGCGGCGGCTTGATCGAGATACTCTCAGGCGTGCGCGCCGGCGAACTGGTGGTGCGTAGCGGTCAGTTCCTGATCGATTCCGAATCCTCCATCCGCGAAGCCGCCGCCAAAATGGTGGCGCCAAAACCGGCTCACGCAAAGTCGCAAAGTCGCAAAGAGAAGCAAGGTATGGATATGAATGGCATGGACATGAAAGGCATGAATATGAAAGGAATGAACATGGATGACCATTCGACAGGAAAGCCGAATGGGATGACCACAGGCCACTCGCAGGGTGAGGGGCAGGAAGCCCCGAATCACATGAATATGAAGGGCATGAACATGGGAGGAACCACAGATGAACAGAGATAAACGCAGATTACCCCCAGTGTTCATCTATATGTTTTTTGACTTTCCTCTGCGTTCCTCTGCGTACTCCGCGGTGAATGCTTTTGATTGTGCCTTTTCTCACTCCTCACTCCTCACCCCTCTCACAAGCGGAGCAGACCATGATCGCTAAAATCATTGATGCGAGTCTGCGCAATAAACTGATCATCCTGATTTTCACTGGCATTCTGGTGGTGGCAGGCGGTTTTGCAGTGAAGAATATCTCGCTCGACGCCATTCCCGATCTCTCCGATGTGCAGGTAATTGTATTCACCAAATACTCCGGTCAGGCGCCGCAGGTGGTGGAGGATCAGGTCACCTATCCGCTGACCACGGCCATGCTGGCTGTGCCGCACTCCAAAGTGGTGCGCGGTTACTCCTTTTTCGGCTTTTCGGTGGTCTATATTATCTTTGAAGACGGCACCGATATGTACTGGGCGCGATCGCGCGTGCTGGAGTATCTGAATTATGTGGCCGGACGACTGCCGGCCGGCGTCACCCCGTCGCTCGGGCCGGATGCGACCGGCGTGGGCTGGGTGTATGAATATGCCCTGGTCGATAAGACCGGCAAGCACGATCTGGCCGAACTGCGCTCGATTCAGGACTGGTATATGCGTTATGCCCTGCAGACCGTGAATGGCGTGTCGGAAGTCGCTTCTGTGGGCGGTTTTGTCAAACAGTATCAGGTGGAAGTCGATCCCAATGCGCTGGCTGAATACGGCATTCCGCTGGCCAGAGTGAAGCATGCCATTCAACGCTCCAATAATGATGTTGGCGGCAGGTTGATCGAGATGGGCGAGACGGAATTCATGGTGCGCGGCAAGGGTTACCTGAAGGGAATTGCCGATCTTGAAAGCATACCGGTCGGCGTT
>JALUYG010000312.1 GCA_027013105.1 Mariprofundus sp. | reverse complement strand
GCAGCACGCCGCGCGCTGCCAGTTCGGGCGCATCCAGCAGCTTGCCCTCATGCTGGCTGAGCAGGATGGTGGCGGAGATCATGCCGTCTTCAGCCAGCACCCGCCGGTCGCGCAGCACAATGCCGTCGATTTCGTCGCGAACTTCGCCATCGACAAACACTGCGCCGGAGTGGAATTCCGGGCCGGCCTGAATTGTATCGCGATCCACTTCCACGCACTGACCATTCTCGGCGATGATGGTGTGATCGAAAGGGATGCCGGTCGCCACCGCCAGATCACGGTGCTCAATCAGGTTTCTGTATTCGCCGTGCACCGGATAGAAAAACTTCGGTCGCGTCAGCTGCATCATCATCTTCAGCTCATGCGCCTGGGCATGGCCGGAGACATGCAGCGGCGCCTGTCGGGCATGCATGATGCGCGCGCCGCGCCGGTAGATATGATTATACAGCCCGGCGATAATGCGCTCATTGCCGGGAATATTGCTCGATGAGAAGATCACCACATCGTTGTGCCCCAGTGTCACGCCCTTGAAGCGCCCCTGCGCCAGCCTGGCCAGCGCCGCCCGCGATTCGCCCTGCGAACCGGTCGCAATAATCAGCAGTTCATGATCGGGGACGCTGCCGCACTGTTTAATATCCACCATGACGCCGGCCGGCACTTTTAGCCGCTTCAGCGTATGGGTGATATCGATGTTGCGCTCCAGACTGCGTCCGGCCACCGCCACCTTGCGTCCATTGGCTACCGCCGCATCGACAATCTGCTGAATGCGGAACATATTGGAAGCGAAGGTGGTGACAACCACCTTGCCCTTGCACTGACTCACCGCCTGTTTCAAAGCTGGCCCGACTATGCGCTCGGACGGGCCGCTGCCGGCGCGCGTGGCATTGGTGGAGTCCGAAGCCAGCAGCAGCACGCCGGCATCGCCGAGTTGTGAAAAGCGGTGCAGGGCGGTTGTTCTGCCATCGATCGGAGCCGGATCGAATTTAAAATCGCCGGTATGGATGATTACGCCGAGCCTGGTGTGAATCGCAATGGATACGGCATCCATAATCGAATGCGTCACCGGCACGCCTTCCACCCTGAACGGCCCCACATCGACCTGTTCGCCATTCTCGGGCAGCGCTCTCAAATCACCCCGATAACCACGCTCGCTCAACTTGGTCTTGACCAGCGCCAGGGTCACTTCGGTGCCATACACCGGCAATTTCAGTTTCGGCAACAGATGCGGCAAGCCGCCGATATGATCTTCATGACCATGCGTGAGCAGCAGGGCGTGAATATTCAGTCCCAGCTCATCCAGCGCCGAGATATCGGGCACCACCACGTCCACGCCGTGCTGACCGGGCTCCGGAAAACCCATGCCGCAATCGACAATGACCGCATCATCATCGACGGCGTAGACCATCATATTCTTACCGAATTCGCCTACTCCCCCAAACGGAAAACAGCGCAGCACCGGATCACTCATGTCAACTCCTCACCTTCAAACCGCACATGCTATAACAGGCATGATCTACCACCGTGTGCTCTGTCACAACCCATGACTATTTACCCAATCCGGCATAGCCGGAGTCAATTGAAAAGTCAAAAAAACCTAACCACTGATGACACGAATTAACACTGATTATAAACCCTTCAAATCGTCTTCTGCATATTGCCTTTTCATTCGTGTTCATTCGTGGCTCGTTTTAGCTTTTCGATTTTTCAGGCCGCGCCGCGGCTGCCCGGTTTGACGGCGGGCAGAGCACCCTGTCTGCACAGCGGACAATCGTCGGCGGCGTAGGTTTCCACGCTCAGTTCGATGGCCGTGGCATAAGGCACGTCAAAACGATCCTGCTCATCCGGCGCGCGATCCACCACCGCCAGCACCTGAACCGGTTCGCCGCCATGCTGGCGCACCACAGCCATGCATTCGCGCACCGAGCCGCCGGTGGTGATTACATCTTCAACCACCAGAATGCGGGCGCCTTCAGCGATCGAGAAGCCGCGACGCAGTTGCATCTCACCCGCTTTGCGTTCAGTGAAAATAAAAGGCTTTTTCATCAGCCGCGCCACTTCCTGACCAATCACCAGACCGCCAATGGCCGGCGACACCACCAGGTCAATCTGATCCGCATCATCCACCTTGGCGATCAGTTCCTGAGCCAGCTTTGTAGCATGGTCGATATCCATCAAGACCAGCGCCGACTGCAGGTAGCGCGCCGAATGGCGTCCGCTGGAGAGAATAAAGTGGCCGTTGAGCAGTGCGCCGGCCTGTTCATACATCGATAGGATACTCTGTTTATTCATGCCTTGTTCCTTTTGAAAAATTTTAACGATCATGGACTTTTGTTTGCAGCCATCCACATGATCCGCCCGGCAGGCTACGCCTGGCAGCGATGGCGCGGCAGTGTAACAGTTCCACCGTCAGGACAGAACCTTACGCCTGTAACGTTGCAGCAATGTTCAACCGGCAGGAACCACAGCGCCCCGCTTGATGGTGAAAATATCCAGTTGCTTCTGACCGACGCCGGCGTCATCAAAGCGCACATGGCCGGTCAGGGCGGGGAATCCGTCGGGATCGTGCAATGCTTCAAACACATCACGCTTTTCCAGGCCGAGACGGCTGGTCATCACAGTGGCGATACGCATGGTGTCATAAGCCAGGCGCATCAGGTCGGTTGTGTTCGCATCGCCCCAGGCCTCTCTGTAGGCGAAGGCGAAATGTTGCAGTTGCGGATCATCATGCGCTTTCTGATTGTCGCCGCCGGTGATCGTAAAACGGGCATGCGACAGATAACGCCCTCGATCATCAAGCAGGTGGCCATCTCGCCAGCGGCTGCTGCCATAGATCGGCAAGCCGGAAATATCAGCATAAGCGAGCTGCCCGGCCAGCAGCGCCACCTGTTTGCCGTTCAAAGCCAGATAAACCGCATCAAAGCCGACCGGCATGCGAATCTCCATATCCATTTTGGGCAGGAACAGATTCAGATCCTCATCGAGCGCCGCCAATACGGTGTCGTCATCGGTGTCATATCGCAGTTGACGTAACTGGTCTCGGTAATCCATCGTGTCCGGCGTCAGTTCCAGTGTCTGCAACACCTCGCCGCCCAACGATTCAAATGCGGTTTTGAACATTTCCGCTTCAGTTTGCGAGCCGCCGCCATCCGCGATGACCACCATCCGTTTGGCGTCGTGCAGCCATGCATATTCGGCCATGACATGCACCTGCGCCAGCGGTGACAGGGTATGGATAAACAGCGCCTCGGAGCGGCTGGCCAGATCGGTTCGGCCGGTCATGCTGATCATCGGAATATCCGGATCAAGATGCGACGACAGCGCCTCGGTGGTGGAGGCCAGCAGCGGGCCGATGACAATATTGACTGAATCATTCAGCAACTGCTGGTAGGCCCGAACTGCCCTGTCCGGATCCGATGCCGTATCTTCAATGCGCAAGGTGATATAGTCATCATATTCAAGGCCGGAGAGGGCGATGCGAATACCGCGCAGCGCCTGCTGACCAAAGCGGGCGTACTGCCCGCTTAACGGCAACAGCACGCCGATCGTGGCCGCCCGAATCCGGCCGCTCGCCCAGTCGTGCAACTGGTCGATTTCGCTGCTGCCCGGCGCTGCTGTCGCCAGCAGTTGCGCTATGCGAGCCACGCCCTGCATATCGCCGCTCATCAGCCGCGCACGACCGGCAAATAAGGCAAAGGTGGGCATCATGCTTTTCGGCAATGTACGATCCGTCATGATCTCTTCCACTGTTTCCATGGATGCGCGTCGCGCCGCCATTCTTAGCCAGTGGTCGCGGCCGGCAAAATCAATCTCCGCTGCAGCCAGCAGCCAGCCAACCGCATCTCGTTCATCGGCCTCCTGCAGCAGTGGCGGGGCGATATCAAACACCTGATCCACCAGTTCTCTGGTCAGGCGGGGATGGCGCAGGGTTTTGCTCATCTGCGCCAGCGCACGACCAGCCTCATCCTGTTCCAGCCACCAGCGCGCCAGCCAGAAATGGGCGTAGGGCGCTAGCGCATGCTGTGGATATCTGTTGATGGCTGCTTTCGCAGCCTCATCCGCATCGGGCAAATCGCCTTCCAGCATCAATTGCGCCTGACGAAACTGCGCCTCCTCGCGCACAGGTTCGGATTCGCTGGCGGAGAGCCGCTTCAACTCGTTCAGAATCGTATCGATATCACCGCCGCTGCGGGCCTGCGCCATCAGTCGCTGAATTTCGACGTTGCCTGTAAACGCCTGCTGCATCTGCACGCGGGCGGGTTTCTGCGCCGCTTTCGGGGGCGTTTTGGGCTGACAGCCGCTCAGCAGCAATAAGGCGGATAAGAGGGTGAATATTGCCGCCGGCATTGCAGCGGGGCGGCAGGGAAGATAACGTGTCCACAACATGGACTCGCAACCTAATCATCTAACCTCGTGCGGCCAACTGTTCGTTGTCGCCACCCCTATCGGCAATCTTGCTGATATCACCTACCGCGCCGTCGAAACATTGCAATCGGCCGATATGATTGCGGCGGAAGACACCAGAAACAGCCGTAAACTATTGCAGCACTATGGCATCGGCACGCCGATGATCGCCGTGCATGAGCATAATGAGTCGGCCATGCTCAACGCGTTGCTGTCGCACCTTCACAACGGCAAAAATATCGCCCTGATCTCCGATGCCGGCACGCCGCTGATTTCAGATCCCGGTTATCGGCTGGTGTGCGCGCTGGTCGCCAAAGGCGTGAAGATTGTGCCGATTCCGGGTTGCAGCAGCGTGATTGCCGCTTTGTGCGCCGCCGGCCTGCCGACCGACCATTTCCGTTTTGCCGGTTTTCTGCCGCGCAGCGGCAAGGCGCGGCGCATGGAGATTGGTCGCATCGCCGGTTCCGATGAGACTGTGGTGCTGCTGGAATCGCCGCGCCGCCTGCTCGCCACCCTGCAGGATCTGCAGCCGTGCATGGCGCCGCAGCGGCAACTGACGGTCGCCCGCGAACTGACCAAGCTGCATGAAGAATTTGTGCGCGGCGACGCAGCACAACTGATCAGCCACTTTTCGGCGTTGCCGCCGCGGGGAGAAATCGTGCTGATGGTCGGTCCGGCCGGTGAGGATGACGTGGAGATCACCGATCAACATATTATAGATTGTCTGAATCAGCCGGCGATGCAGTCGCTGCCGCCATCGGCGCGGGCCAGGGCGGTCGCCCGCACGCTCGGCGTCAGCAAGTCGCAGGTTTACGCGCTGATTACAAATCGGAAACCGTGAGCACTGCACAGGGGAAGCAGGGTGAAGAGCGGGCGACGCGTTATCTGGTTCGCCGCGGGTATCAGATACTGGAGCGCAACGCCCGCCTCGGGCGCGGCGAACTGGATATTATCGCCCGGCGCGATGATCTGATCATCTTTGTCGAGGTCAAAGCGCACAAGTCGCATCGGGCCAGTTTGTTGGCTATGCATGCGGACAAGTGCGCCCGCCTGCGCTCGGCCGCCGAAACATGGTTGAGCCGGCATGAAAATTACGCCGGCTGCCAATGCCGCTTTGATTTAATTATTCTGACCCCTAGAGTCGGCTTGCCGGCGTGGGTCGCTCCGCGCCTTGAACATATGGAGGATATTATCAGGTGAGCGCCAGTCAGCAGCATACGGAAACTTTGATCGAAGGTGCTTTCAACGATGGCATCACACTGCGTCAGCAGTGTATGGAAAGCCTGTCCAAACCGTTGCAACAAGCGTCGGCGGCCATTGCCACATGCCTGAAAAACGGCGGCAAGGTGCTGGCCTGCGGCAATGGCGGATCCGCCGCCGACGCCCAGCATTTCGCCGCCGAGCTGGTCAACCGTTTTGAAATCAACCGGGCCGGTCTGGCGGCGGTGGCGCTCACCCATGACGCATCGGTGATCACCAGCATCGCCAACGATTTCTCCTTCGCGCAGGTCTTTTCTCGTCAGGTTGAAGCGCTGGGACGGCCCGGCGATCTGCTGCTGGCTATTTCCACCAGCGGCAATTCCGATAATATTGTCGCAGCCGCCGCAGCCGCAGCCGCAGCCGGCATGAAGACTATCGCCCTGACCGGCAAGGATGGCGGCGCGCTGGGGCGTAGCGAGCATGTCCGCATGCATCTGAATATCCCGCATCCGTCGACGCCGCGCATTCAGGAGATGCATATCACCTGCCTGCACATTCTCTGCGCGCTGGTCGATCAATCCATGTTTGGAGGAACCCATGACCATTAAACCGCTTTCACTGGCCAAGCTGAAAACCGTACCGCTCTCCAGTCGCAAGATCGACAGCGACAGCAAGGATTTCGGCGCCCCGTTCCAGCCCGGCAGCGGCTTCGACAGCTTTCTCTGCAGTCTGCCCAACTTGGGCTGCGCCGGCGATCTGTTTCGTCTGCGCGACGCCATTGTTCAGGCCTATCGCAACAAGCATGCGATTATTCTCGCCTGCGGCGGCCATGTTCTCGATTCCGGCCTGGGGCCGGTGATCTGTCGCCTGATTGAACAGAAAATTATTGCAGGGCTGGCGCTGACCGGCGCGGCGCTGGAGCAGGATGTGGAGATCGCCATTTCGGGTCGCACGGTGACCGCCCGCGAGCGCGAACTGAGCAACGGCCGCTACTGCATCACCGAAGAGACCGGCTGCTTTATCAATGACGCCATCAATTTCGGCACGCTGGAAAACTGGGGAATCGGCAAAAGCGTCGGCAAACGGCTGCAGGATTCGGAACTGGAGCATCTGGATCACTCCATTGTCGCCACCGCCTTCCGCTACGGTATTCCTGTCTCGGTGCATCCGGCCATCGGCGCCGATGCATTCTGTTTTCATCCCGCCTCGCATGGCGAATCGCTCGGCGCTGCCGGCATGGTCGATTTTCGGCTGCTGGCGGCGATGATGGCGGCCAGCAGTCACGGGGTTGTCATCAATATTGCATCCAGCGTTGTGATGCCGCGCGTGCTGCTGCAGGCCGTGGACGCCGCCCGCAATGTCGGCAAGCAGATCGAATCGGTCACCACGGCTGTCATCGATCCTGCCGCCAGCACGGCCGCGATCACCGATGTCGTCACCCGCCTGTCGCTACCGGACGGAGCAGGATTCTGGCTCTCCGGCCCCGATGAAATCCTTGTCCCCCTGCTGTTCGCCGCCGTGCTTGAAGCGCTCGGCGATGATATTCTCTGACCTTTTCCACCCTATCGGCCCGGGCATAAATTCTGCCGCGCCCGGAGTTGCAGTCAGCTTCGTGATCCGGCGCACATTATAATAGCACTGCGACCATACCATCCTCTGTTTCATGCCGATACAACAGAGCAGGAGTGACCATGGCCAACTTTCAAACCCACTGCACCGTTGCCGCCGGTGCATCTGTTGCCGCAACAGCTGTGTGTGCAGAAGCAGGCGCAGTGAACAGTTCGCAAGGGCTGCTGTTGATCGCACTGGGCGTATTTTCCGGCATCTTGCCCGATATCGATTCGGATCATTCGGTGCCAACGCGCCTGGTTTTTAACATGATCAGCTTCGGCGTCGCCATTGGCTCTCTGTTTGCACTGCAGGGCGAGGTGAATCTGCTCTACCTGCTCGGTATTTCGCTGCTTGGCGCGCTGTTTGTGCGCTATGTTGTTTATATCATCTTCGCGGGCATCACCGAGCATCGCGGCCTGTTTCACTCGTTGCCTGCAGCACTGCTATTCGGTTTGAGCACCGTTTCAATCGGCATTCATCTCTTGGCATGGCCACTGCGATTTGCATGGTTGGCTGCATCGTTTGTCACCGGCGGCTACCTGCTGCACCTGCTGCTGGATGAAATATACAGCGTCAATTTTATGGGCAGCACGCTTAAAAAGTCATTTGGCAGCGCACTGACCCTGTTTACCCGGTCATCATGGCTGGCTTATCTGTTGCTATATGCCATCGTCGGCGTCGGATTTTATCTGCTGCCGATGCCCGCTTACTTGATTTAAGGATGCCCTGCGTTACTCAGACCATCCTTAATTCCTGTTTGCAGTAGTAATAACGCGCCTCAAGACAATCATTCAGCTTGAATAAACGCCTCGATGCGGCTCCTGATCTGATCGCGGACGCGGCGAAATTCGGCCGTGATCGCTGTTTCGCTGCCAGCGGCTCTGGCCGGGTCGTCAAATGGCCAGTGCTGTTTCTCGCAGGAAGCCGGCGCATCGGGACAGTTGGCGTCGGCGTGGCCGCAGACGGTGATGAGCAGATCGATCGTTTTCAACAGTTCGGGGTCGAGCTTTTCCGATGCCTGATGCGAGATATCCACGCCCGCCTCGCGCATGATTGCAATAGCGCGCGGATTTTTGCCGTGCGCCTCGATGCCGGCGGAGAATACCTCGAAGCGATCGCCGCCGAGCGCTTTTAGCCAGCCCTCGGCCATCTGTGATCGGCAGGCGTTGCCGGTACATAAAAATAACACGCGCTTTGTCATGGTTTAGCCTCTCTGGATGCCCGCCTTGGTCGGCAGGGAAGGCTAACGCCTTACAGGGTCGTTGTGCGAGGTAAACGTAGCGAGATCAGTGCGGCAGCGATCAGAAAGGCGCTGGAGAACC
>JALUYG010000311.1 GCA_027013105.1 Mariprofundus sp. | reverse complement strand
ATACAACATAATCACCGCTGCCAGAAATGAGACCAGCGTGCCCGCCGTTGTTTCTCCCGACGCCACCCGCATGCCGCCATAGAGTAGCACCCCGGCAATACCGAAGCCGGCCAGCAGTTCCATAATCGGGAAGGAGAGCGCATTGACCCGAAACACCCTGAGTTGATGGGAGAAGAAATCACCGGTCAACTTGCGAAAGCGCCCCTGCTCATACTCTTCCATGCCAAATGCCTTGACCACCCGGATACCGCCGACCGTCTCCTCAAGCAGGCTGGTCAAATCGCCCATGGCGGCCTGACCATCGAGCGTGGCGTGGCGCATCTTACGGCCAAAGCGGGCGATCGGATATATCACCGCCGGAAACACCAGCATGGTGATCAGCGCCAGCAACCAGTCCTGCACAAAAACCACGCCGACAAGAAATACAATTGATATTGCATCACGCATCAGCGCCGTCACCGCCGTGCTGACAGCCGACTGCACCAGCGTCACATCATAGGAGAGTCGCGCCAGCAGTTCGCCGGTTTTGCGATGGGCGAAAAAGGCGAGCGACTGCGTGGTGAGCCGCCGATAGAGCAGATTCCGCAGATCAAAAATCACCTTTTGACCAATATAGCCCATCAGATAGGCCTGCCCGAAATAGGCGACTCCCTTGACCAGATAAAGACCAATCACCAGCAGTGGTATCACATAAATAAGCTGTCCGTTCCTGCCCGACAACGCCTCATCCAGCACCGGCTTCAACAACCACGCCATCGCAGCCGTACAGGCGGCCAGAATAACCATACAGACCACGGCTATGCTTAAACGCCCTTTGTACGGCGTCAAAAAACCGAGCAAACGCCGGTACAGATTACTGGAAGAAGACACTGTCAGGCTACTGATGATCCATCATGGCAGTCATCAATCCCGGATCGACTGCTGAGGAGAGGTGCGCTTTCACGCGACGGTTTTCCGCCTTTTTCAAGCGCCCCATTTTGCGAAAGAAATCGACGCTGGCATCAAAGAGCGCAGCAGCCAGCTGACTCTGATGCTTCCGGCTCTTCAGCGCTTTCTCGCGTTTCGGATTGGAGATATAGTCCAGTTCAACCAGCACGCTGGGAATCTCCATCGCCCCGAGCACATAAAAACGGGCCCGTTTCGGCCTGGAATATTTAATCGGCCCCACCCGTTTGAGCCGTTTCAGCACCTTTTCCGCCAGAATTTGCGAACTGTTCAGGCTATCGCGCCGAAACATATCACCCAGAATACGACTCACCAGCGGATCGTCCGCCTGCTCCTGCGCTGAGACGCCGCCAATCTGATCCGCCGCATTCTCCTTGGCCGCCAGCGCCCTGGCCGCCCGGCCCGGCGTGGCGCCGCGCTCCGACAATGTATAGGCGCTGGCGCCCTGCACGGTTCGTGTGCGCACCGAATCGGCATGTATACTGATCATCATGTCCGCATGCATTTTTCGCGCCAGATAGACGCGTCGCCTGAGCGGCACAAAATAATCACCTTTACGAATCAGTCTGGCCTTCATGCCGGGATAGCTGTTGATCTTTCGCGCCAGTTTTTTCGCCACCGCCAGCGTAACATTTTTTTCCATCACATGGTGCGGACCGATCGCACCCGGATCTTCGCCGCCGTGACCGGCATCCACGGCAATCACAATGCCATGCTTATGGCGTCCGGCAGCCGCAGTTTTGTGCATTTTTTCACGACGCATCAGATCGACAACGAGTCGATACGGTTTCCCATGTAGCGGTTTAAGCAGAAATGAGCGCGGCTGCACCTGCTCTTTCACATCGATCACCATGCGAAGACCGTGATGAGCGGAAACACCGTGGCGCATGCTCTGAATCACCGGATCCGGCAGCGCCAGCTTGCCTGTATCCGCCTTCAGGCTGGTCTGTTGCATATCAATCACAATACGTTCCGGCTTATGCAGGCGAAAGAGCTTATAATTCATTGGCCGGTTCAGATCGAAAACAAGGCGGGTATGATCCGGCGCAGTCCATAAGCGCACATCGCGCACCAACGTCAGCGGCGCAGCTGTCGCCACCGAAGCAGACAGCATCAACAGGCAGAGCGCAGCCACGATCGAATATCGCACATTCATGATTCGGCAATACTCACAGCGACAATCATCTTTGCAAGTTATGTGGCTCTGCCGTAGCTGTCCTCAAAACGCTCGATATCATCCTCGCCAAGATAATCGCCCACCTGCACCTCGATCAGTTGCAGCGGCACCTTGCCGCGATTTTCCAGGCGATGCGTTTCACCCACCGGGATATAAGCGCTGCCATTCTTAGGCACAACCTTCACCAGTTCCCCGCAGGTCACGGTCGCCGTACCCGTGACAACAATCCAATGCTCTGAACGATGCTGATGCGCCTGCAAACTCAAACGAGCACCGGGAGAAACATCAATGCGCTTTAGCTTATACCCCTGCCCCTTGTCTTCCAACACAGTATAACTACCCCAAGGGCGAAGTACTGTAACATGCTCAAGATGGTAATTACCATAGCCGCCACTTTTCAAAATATTCACAATATCTTTGACACGCTGGCTGTCATCCCGCCTACAAATCAGAGTAGCATCCGCAGTTTGCACAGCAACAATGTCTTCCAGTCCAACAGCAGCAATAAAGTTCTCTTCACTGCGAAACAGTGAGTTTTTGCAATCAAGAGCCAGCACATTACCACTGATTTCATTGCCATTTTCATCATGCTGTGCGATTTCATGCACAGCATCCCAACTGCCAACATCAGACCAGCCAATATCAGCCACAACCAATGATACAATGTCCGACTTCTCCATCACCCCATAGTCAATCGAGACATCAGGCATCTGATCAAAGTTCTCTCGGATAACCTTCTGCCAATCATTCCCTGCATTCCATAAGCTGCGCATCTTTTCAAGCACAGAAAAAACGTCGGGCAAATATTTTTCAATCTCGGCCAGAATGACAGAACATTTCCATACGAATTTGCCTGAATTCCAAAAATAATTCCCCTCTTGCAACATTTTTTCAGCATGTTCGAGGTCAGGTTTTTCCACGAACCGCAACACCGGACGAACCAACTCATCTCCCGCTTCGGCCTGAATATAACCAAATCCGGTCTCCGGTCGGGTTGGTACAATACCAAATGTAACAAGACGCCCATGATCGGCTGCCTCAATTGCAGATTCCAGACAAGCTTGAAAAGCCTTTGGCTTAGTCACCAGGTGATCTGCAGGTAGCACCACCATAATAGGATCACCCTCGCCAAAATCCTGCAAAAGCGCCGCTGCGATGGCGATCGCCGGCGCTGTATTACGTCCACACGGCTCCAGAATCAAATTCTTACCATTGAGTTCAGAAAAAGCTTCGCCTGTAGCATGCTTTTCGCCACTGACCACCCAGACGTTATTGTCTTGAACTATCCCGCCCAGACGCTCTATGGTCGCAGTCAGCATGCTCTTACCACCAGTTATATTCAAAAACTGTTTGGGAAGCTGCTGTCGCGACAATGGCCACAAACGACTTCCTGTACCTCCCGCCAAAATAACAGCCTTCACATCATTCATTCCATCTCCCCTTCATTCCATTGATCATTCTGCATTCAAATTTTAATCGTTTCCCTCTAAAAATTGCGCACAAGAGAGCACGCCGGTAAGACAACCTTGTATATCATGAGATATATTATTGTCTGCTTTTTCATATTCTTTGGAAATTGTTCTGAGTTTTGCTGCAACCTCAGCAAGTATATCTTGAACCAACGCATTTGACCGCTCCATTTTCAAACGTTCCAGGGCGTGAAGCAACCTTGATTTAAGCAAGACCACATGAAATGGTTTGAGGACATAATCATCAGCGCCTGCGGCAATATAGGATGCGATCAAATCATGGTTAGGCGTGCCTGAAATCATGATAACACGGGTGTGCCTTAACTTTGGATCGGCTTTAATCAGTTGCAGCAGCGCCATACTGTCACAATCGGGAATCATGATATCCAATAAAACAATATCTGGCGTATGCTGCATTAATTGTTGCCGGGCCGTCTCTTCATTGAGGGCTTGAATAGGCTCAAATCCATAACCGACAATCAACCGGTCGAGAATTATCTGAATCATTAACTCATCATCAATCACGAGAATTTTTGGTGTATTTTTCATAGCATCATTTCTCCTGTCTATTCGGGCAGTTCTGCCTGGATGGTGTAAACAATTTTTACGTTTCTAGCCCGCCTTGATTTAAATGCACGCAAGGAGACATAGCCGATCGCATTTTTCTGCCGGGAAACTTTTCGGATTATCATCCACTCACTTTTTAATACGATCGGCGGATTAATCGCCTGATTGGTTATTTTCATATGCGCCCACCTCTCTGCAACCCTGCTGGCATCTCTCCCCAGCACCTGCCTGGAGAAGAGTTTTCTAACAGGGTTGGTTGGCAGTAGATCATATAGAATAACTGACTCACCGAATCCCCACTCAAGTTTGTAGTTGGAATATAAACGAAAAATGGTTCGTCGAGATAGCTGATTCAATTCATTTTTGCTATTGACGATAACCACAACCCCCGAGTCTTCAGCGGCACTGGCCGCACCGAGAGGGTGAAGCAGAAACAGCGATAAGAGGATTAGAAAAAACCGCATTAAAAGTCCCCAATTGCCACAGCGAGTGATAGAATAACTTCCTGGAAATCTTTTATAACAGGGTTATCAAACCTGTTACGGTTATATTCGATTTTGCCAATAACATTGTGCCAAAAGTGATAATTCACAGCGCCCGTATAACGGTAGCTATTGGAGAGCGGCAATCGGGAATTAACATTCAACCAGTCATATCGGGCAGCTAATGTCCAGCGATCCAAGTCGTAGCTTAGCTGGGCGTAGGCGCTAACATCACGAAAACTCACAGCATTCAATGGGTTATTCACACGGTGGGCAAATTCAGCTTGTAATGCCAGGTCATGGTAACGCGCCAGCAGATGCAGCCCATAGGTGGTTCTCGCAACATTGAGATTATCTTTATCGCGAAATATTGATGCGCCAAAGTTCATATCGGTCAAAAGATTTGGCGTGATATTTATTTTCCCACCAATTGCCTTACTAACGTTTCTGTCAAAGCGGCCTGGATTACCTGTTCCATTGGCGAGATAGAATTCGGAATTTATCAGAGCAAGGCCGGGATTAAATGAGTAACGTAGCCGAATCCCGTCAGAAAACACCGGAAAAAGCACACGCAACATGAGTGGACGCCTCTGGGTAGGGACGTATGGATCATAGTGATAAACATTCCAAATACCGAATGGTGTTAAGTAGCGCCCTGCCACGATATCCCAGCGAACCGATGGGTGGTATTTGATATACATCTGTTCAACAAGAAACTTTCCCTGTACTGTTGAAATAGCATTATTATTAGGGTTGGACTGGATAAAAGGGGCATCTTCAAATTCAAGTTCACTAAACAGCTGCCAGTTTTTTTGAATCGCTTTGGAGAAAAACAGACTAAAATTGCGCACTCGAAAACCACTACTGCGACCCCGATCGTTGGTAAAACCATACTCCACACTGGCGTATCCCCCCACTTTCACACTGGAGTCAAGACGCGATATAGTCTCTTCCTGGCTGCTTTCCAATTCTCTGACACGTTCCTGAAAAGCATCCATACTAAATTTTTCATCAGCGGCCTCATCGTTCGATTCAGTTTCCTTAACAGTGCTGGGGATTTCTGTTGCTACAACATCGCCTGCAGTGCCTGCAAGGCTCGACGTTGAATGGTTGGAAGTGTTTACTTTGGAAGAATCCGGAGGTGGCGTCGTAACTGCCTGCAATATGTGGCCTCTCTGTTTGGAGGCAGCTTCCATAACCTGCACTTTTTCTTTCAGTTGTCTGTTCTCCAGACTTAGCGCCTCGATTTTCTGTTGCATTAATTTCAATGTTTTTTCAATACGGTCAATTCGTTCATCGCAAAGTGCCTGTGATGGCGCGACAAACAAGAGGAAACCGACGATGAAGCATGGGCCAAGCCTGTCTCGATTACACTGACAAGCTCTTAAAAAGCTTTGAAATAGCATTAGACTTCTCCCTCAGTAGCACTGTTGAATTCGAGTTTCATACTCGTGCCTTGACCCTCCACGCTTTCGCATTCAAAGAGCCCATCATACTTAGACACAATATTATAAACAACATACAGCCCAAGCCCTGTTCCTTTTCCAACGGGTTTGGATGTAAAAAAAGGATCATGAATACGGTTTAAATCCTTTTCTGGAATGCCGATGCCTGTATCAATCACTTTAGCACACACTTTATGTTGTTCCCGCCAGCATTTCAGCGTTAAGTCCCCTCTGCCATCCATGGCATGAATAGCGTTAACAATAAGGTTGACAAAGACCTGCTGCAATTCACCCGCATTCCCGTTGATATAGCAACCCGGTTCCAGTTGCCTATGCACCTTAATCTTGGATAAAGGCGCCGCGTGGGCGGCCATCTTAAGGGCATCCAGAATGACTGTGCCAAGGCCAACCTGTACCCTTTCCTCCTTAGAAGCCTTTCTGGAGTAAACGGCTAATTCTTTGACGATACTACTGGCATTTAACACATAGGTGATAATATCATCCAGATAGCCTTTACATACAACCGGATCCTCTTCATCTCTGGCTGCTTCCGCCATGCCTAAAATCCCGGCCAGTGGGTTATTGATCTCATGGGCAACCCCGGAAGCCAGCGTCCCAATGCCTGCCAGTTTCTCTGACTGTATGAGTTTCTTCTGCAATCCGAGTTGTTCTGTAATATCTTTGCAGACAACAACGATACCCACCTCGCCCGAGTCCCCTAATAATGGCGAATATGTTGCAGAGACAAATATTTCATCGCCCATGCGTGACCTGATTTCAATCTGTTTATTGCGCACTTCCCACGTATTTCCGGATTCAAGTTGCGCCTTTTGAATAGCACGCACTGCTTCAACTCGCTGTTTTGCATCAGCGCACATAAAAAGTAAGTGCCGACCAATCACTTCATCTTTTTTATAACCGCTCAACAATTCGGCTTCACGGTTAAACTCCATAATTCTACCTTTCATATCAGTGGTAATAATAATCGCTTTGGAGTAATCAAGAATCATTTGTAACGACTCTTTAGCATCATGCAACTGATTGGAAAATTTTCTTTTCTCCTTGATGATAATATTGGAGACGATTAATCCACCAAGGGTCAAAAGCATAATTCCGGCCAGCCCCCAAATTAGTCTGGAAATCCAGCCCAACAGGGTAAATTCATCCTGAATATTAAACTCGGTTTTGAGAACGCCCAATACCTCACCCGAATTATCATGGCAGCGCAGACAGCTCTCCTCATTTCTGATTGGGTAATAACGTATAAAGCGTTTGCGCTTCTTATCAAACCTCTCAACGTGATGCCCCTGTTGAATGACTTGTCCGACAAAAGATCGCTCTCCGGGCTGTGGCGGTAGGTCCCCCTGCTGTTGAAATCTCAGTGAGCCTGCGCTATCAAAGATACGGTGCTCCTTAAGGCCGATACTGTCACGCAGTTCCATCAGATCAAAATCAGCATCTCTGCTATGCCCGGCCTTTAGCCATAGCATGGTCGCCTGTTCAACCAGATTCGCATTCTCTTCTGCATGTTGAACAAAGTTCACAATCAGACGATCTTTGAGGGAAAATTGGGCGTAGGTAAAGAGCGAGATAAATGCAATTGCCAGGGTGAGTATGATAATAATCATCGCATTGCTTGCTCGTCGATAAACAAAATGCACTATTTGGCGCTCTCAATGTTGCATCTTAGTATCATGCTATCAGACTTTTATTCATTACAAATGGATGCGTCAATAAGTGCGATTAGCGCCTTTTTTGTAAACGGCTTACAAAGATAGCCATCTGCCCCAACCTGCTCTGCGAGTGCAGTAATATCTTCGCCAATGAGCCCTGATAGTGCAATCACTGGTGTTTCTCTATGCACCGACTTGATAGTTCTGATAATATCTAGCCCGTTCTCATCACCAAGTTTAAGGTCGCAGAAAATCAGATCAAATCCCCCGGATGCGGCGATCTCAACCCCTTCTATACCTGATTCTGCCGTCGTTAGCTCACAGCCTGCACCCTTTAGGTGCGCTGCAAGCACCCGATGAATCATTCTTTCATCATCAATAGACAGTATTCGTTTTTTCATGTGCAACCTTATCCTCCCTGGTCAATAAAAAAAAACAATAAGGTTATTCTAGTTGGAGATCAGCAACTAACGACAGTTACTCGCCAACTTCCTCAGTTCTCTGATTGAACATACGGCTGACTTTCATGGTGACCAGCAACCACAGCAAGCACAACACGATATTTGTTCCAACCAGAACCATCGGCTTCAGGGAGAGCACCGAGATGACCAGAAAAATTACTCCGCCCTGAATCAGATCGCCGAAACGGGTGAAAAACGTATTGATGGCCAGCATGCCCTCATAACGGGTAAAGCGATCCAGAGGCAGAAACAGAATCTGCTTGGTTGTGTTGGCGACCGAATAGTCGATACTGTTGTCCGCCGTTTTGACAATGGCAAACCAGGCCAGTACGGGAAAAGCCAGCACCGACAGATACATAAACAGATTCATGGCTGCCAGACTAATCAGCGCA
>JALUYG010000310.1 GCA_027013105.1 Mariprofundus sp. | reverse complement strand
CCCGAGCATCTGTTTGCCCTGATGCCGGAGATATTCGTGACCAGCGCCGCCATGGCGTTGCTGTTGATCGATCTGTTCATTGCTCAGGATAAAAAGGCCGTCACCGCCTGGCTGGCGATTGCCGTAGCGCTCGTTGCCGCGCTACTCAGTGTCTGTGTTATGCAAACCGAAGCGGTCACCGCATTCTATGGCTTCTTTCTGCTCGATCACTTTGCTGTACTGTCCAAGGTGCTGATCTGTTTGGGAACGGCGTTCGGCATGGTGCTCTCTATCCGTTATATGAAAGATGAGCAGCATCTGGGCGAATATTATGTCCTGCTGCTGTTTGCCACGCTCGGCATGATGCTGATGGCGTCGGCCAATAATTTCATCATTATGTATCTGGGGCTGGAGTTGATGGCGCTCTGTATCTATGTGCTGGTGGGTTATCAGCGCAAGGTGTTGCGTTCGAGTGAGGCGTCGCTGAAATATTTCATCCTCGGGGCGCTCTCCTCCGGCATGCTGCTCTACGGCGTTACTTTTATGTACGGCGTCTCCGGCAGCTTCGATTTCTCCGGGATTGGCGCGGGCCTGTCCGCTGCGGGGGCGGATGCGCATACGGCGATCATGCTGGGCCTGGTGTTTATCATTGCCGGGCTGGCATTTAAGGTGTCGATGGCGCCGTTTCATATGTGGACGCCGGATGCCTATGAAGGCGCGCCGACGCCGGTGACGGCGTTTATGTCAGTCGGCCCGAAGGTGGCGGGCTTCGTTGTGTTTATCCGTATTCTCGCCGATGCGCTACCAAGTTTGCAAAACGAATATACCATGATTCTGACCGGACTGGCTGTCCTGACCATGGCGGTGGGTAATCTGGCGGCGATTGCGCAACGCAATATCAAGCGGATGCTGGCCTATTCCACCATCGGCCATGTCGGCTTTGTTATGCTCGGCCTGATTGCGGCCAACACTGATGGTTACGCCGGTATCATGGTCTATATGACAATCTACATGTTCATGAATATGGGCGCATTTGCGATTATCATTCTGATGAACCGGGAAGGCATACCGGGCGAGCTGATCGATGATTTCGCCGGCCTCTCCAGAGTGCGGCCGCTTTATGCCATGGCCATGGGCTTGTTGCTGTTTTCGCTGGCCGGCATACCGTTTTTGGGCGGCTTCTGGGCCAAATATGCAGTTTTCATGGCGGCTGTTGAGGCTGGCCATCTCTACCTGGTGCTCTATGCGTTGCTGTTTTCCGCCGTTGGCGCCTTTTATTACATTCGCATCGTTAAATATATCTATTTTGATGAAGAACGGGTCGCATTCGATTTTGAGGAGAGCAGCCCGATGCAGCTGACCGTGCTGGTGACAACCATCGCTATTGTGATTCTGGGCGTCTTCCCCGGTCCGTTAATGGATATTTGCAAACAGGCGCTGGCCGGATTGATGTAATCAGGGGATGCTGAGGCGATAAAAGAGGCTTTACCGGCGGCTAAAGAAAAACCGTCATCAAAGAGTGGTTGAAAAGATCAGATATCGCCGCTACAATGCGCCCGGATTGCATCAGGGGGCGATTCGAGGGGCTATGTCTCGAGGCTCTGAGGGGTTCATGACGCAGGAAGGTTTGGTTGCAGTGAGAGGAAGCTTCTGGCTGCAGCTGTTGTCAGGATTGTCGGGCTCTCTTCTTCTGATATTGATCGGTCAAACAGCATTTGCGTTCGCTTTCGGCTACGGAGCATTGTTGATGATTGCCAACGGCGTCTGGCTGGCGACAAGGCTCGGCAGGATTCGGGCTCTTGACGCAGCGGCAGGACAGCGATCGCTGTATGCCGGCGCCGCGATGCGGTTTGTTGCATTGGTGGCGGGTTTGCTTTTGGCGCAACTGCTGGGGCTTTATTTGCTGATGGTTGCTGCAGGCATGTTTGTAGCCCAGATGGCGCTGTTTATGTTTGCCTTGATTGCGAGCCGAAAAACAGTGTGAGGTGCGTCGGCGGTAATCGCTGGCGTTGTAAGAAATTTTGGTTTATCTGCCGGGAAGCAGAGAAACAGAGGAGAGAGTGTTGGCGGAACAGGGTCATGAAGGCGGCATAGCCGGACATCTGCATTACTGGACGCTCAAGATTGATGAGTCCAACCCGTTTATGCAAATCCACCTGGATACCATGCTGGTTACGCTGGTTGTGGCGGGTGGTATGTTTGCATTTGCGCTATGGCTGAAAGGCAAGCTGGTTGCCGGCGCGCCGACAGGTGCGCAGAACTTCATGGAGTCCGTAGTCGGTTTTGTAGATGATACGGTGAAGGATAACTTCCCGGTTAATAATCCGCTGATTGCGCCGCTGGCATTTACTATTTTTACCTTTATCGCGCTGGTCAACACCATTGACGTGCTGCCTGCATTCCTGCTTGGTCATGTCGCCGGGCTGTTTGGAGTCGAGCATTTCCGCCCTGTTCCGACTAACGATCTGAATCTACCGGCCGCCATGGCGGTTTCTGTTTTTATTCTGGTGCTCTACTACGAATTCAAGCTCAAGCCGGTGCATTTCTGCAAAGAGCTGCTGTTTGAGCCCTTTACCAATCTGGTGCCCGGTTTTCTAAAGCCGGTTGTGATGCCGATCAATTTGATTTTGAAGCTGGTTGAAGAGTTTGCCAAGCCGCTCAGTCTGTCATTCCGACTGTTCGGTAACATGTTTGCCGGCGAGGTGATTTTTCTGCTGATCGCATTTCTGCTGCTTAGCGGCGGCCCTGTCAGCATGGCTGCCGGCTTCGTGGTTGGACTGGGCTGGTCGATGTTCCATCTGTTTATCGGCCTGCTGCAAGCCTTTATTTTTATGATTCTGACTGTGGTGTATCTGTCTATTGCGCACCAGCCAGTTGAACACTAATGATTTTATAACAAGAGGAGAGTATTAATATGGACGCTACAACAATCATTACAGCCGCATCGGCAATTTCAGTCGGTGTAATTCTTGCCGCAGCAGGCCTGGGTTCTGCTATCGGGTGGGGCCTGATCTGCTCCAAAACACTGGAAGGCATTTCCCGCCAGCCTGAGATGCGCCCGCAGCTGATGTTCAACATGTTCATCTTTGCAGGTCTGATGGAATCATTCCCGTTCATTATCATGGCATTCGCTCTGTGGTTCCTGTTCGCTAACCCGTTCCTGGGCTAAATTGAAACCAGAACAACGAACAGATCAAAGAACTATTGAGGAGGTCGTATGAGTATTGACCTGACATTTATCGGCCAGATTGTGGTGTTCCTGACACTGGTGTATCTGATGAAGAAGCACCTGTACGGACCCATGTCGGAGCTGATGGAAACCCGATCCAAAAAAATCGCCGAAGGACTGGCTGCTGCTGATGCAGGGCTGGATGCCAAGGCGAGGGCTGAGGCCGAGATTGCCGAGCAGTTGAAAGATGCGCGCAGCAAGGCGGCGGAGATCGTCGCTTCCGCTGAAAGGCGTGCGGCTGAAATCAGCGAAGAGGCAGTCAACCGATCCCGTACAGAGGCTGAAGGTATCATCGATGCTGCGCGTGAAGAGGTCAACGCTGAATTGGGTCGCGCTCGCCAGGCGCTGCGTAACGAGGTGGCGGATATCGCACTGATTGCAGCAGAACGGGTGATTGAATCCGAACTCGACGCCAAGCGCCATGCCGAGTTGATTGATGGCATTGTCAGCAACGGATTTGGTCACGCATGAGCACATCACGTATTTCACGACGTTACGCCCAGGCGCTGTTTGAACTGAGCAGAGAGGGCGTTGCCTTGCAGGATGATCTTTCTGCAGTGGCCGCTGTCGTCGCCAATGATGAAGTCAGCGAGTTGCTGGAATCTCCGCAGTATCCGGCTGCGCTCAAGCAGCAGGTGGTGATCAAGGCCGCCGGCGGCAAATTGTGCAGTGAAGTCGAGCGCCTGCTTGCGATGCTTATTGATCGCAACAAGGCATCTCTGCTGCCGGAAATTGCAACCATGGTGGAAGAATTGATTCATGAGTCTGAAAGCGAACTGGAAGCGGATGTCACGGTTGCAACGGCATTGAGTCAGGCCCGGCAAACCAAGCTGTCAAAAGCCCTTGCCGCTTCTACCGGTCAGTCGGTTCGTCTGTCCGTACATGAAGACAAGTCAATTCTTGGCGGCATGGTGGTTCGCATTGGCGACAGAAAAATAGATTATTCGTTGCGTACGAAGCTGGCCGGCCTGCGCCGGGCTCTGGCATCATAAGTAACAGATTAGAGTATTAGAGGAATTATACAATGAAGCTCGATACCGCTGAAATTAGTTCAATTATTAAAGAGCAGATCAAAGGCTTTGAAGCCAGTGCTGCAGATGCCAATGTCGGTCGAATCATCTCTGTCGGCGACGGCGTGGCCAGCGTGCACGGCCTCTCCAGCGCCATGTCCGGTGAGATGCTCGAATTCACACACGGCATCATGGGCATGGTGCTCAACCTTGAGGAAGACAGCGTTGGCGCGGTCATCTTCGGTGAATGCACCGAATTGTCTGAAGGCGACGAGGTGAAATGCACAGGCAAGATTTTTGAGGTTCCCGTCGGCCCTGAACTCAAGGGTCGCGTGGTCAACTCGCTGGGGCAACCGATTGACGGCAAGGGTCCGATTAATGCGACTGCGACTGATGCCGTTGAAAAAATCGCGCCGGGCGTGATCGAGCGTAAATCTGTCGATCAGCCGTTACAGACCGGCATCAAGTCGATTGACTCCATGGTGCCAATTGGGCGTGGCCAGCGTGAATTGATCATTGGCGATCGTCAGACCGGCAAGACCGCCATCGCCATCGACACCATTATCAACCAGAAAGATAGCGGCGTAACCTGCATCTATGTGGCTGTCGGTCAGAAAGCGTCGACAGTGGCCAATGTGGTGCGCACGCTCAAAGAGCATGGTGCGCTGGAGAATACGATTATTGTCTCCGCTTCGGCCTCTGAATCTGCTGCGCTGCAGTACATTGCGCCGTATGCCGGCTGCACCATGGGCGAATATTTCCGCGATCGCGGCGAAGATGCGCTGATTATTTATGATGATCTGACCAAGCAAGCCTGGGCTTACCGTCAGGTTTCCCTGATTCTGCGTCGTCCTCCGGGCCGCGAAGCCTATCCTGGCGATGTTTTCTATCTGCATTCTCGTCTGCTGGAACGCGCTTCCCGCGTAGATGAAACCTATGTGGAAAAATTCACCAACGGTGAAGTGAAAGGTAAAACCGGTTCATTGACCGCGCTGCCGATCATCGAGACGCAGGAAGGCGACGTGTCCGCATTCGTGCCGACCAACGTGATTTCCATTACCGATGGTCAGATTTTCCTGGAAACCAGCCTGTTTAACGCCGGTCAGCGTCCGGCTATCAACGCAGGTCTTTCCGTCTCCCGTGTGGGCGGCGCTGCACAGACCAAGGCGATGAAGAAGGTGGGTGGCGGTTTGCGTCTGGATCTGGCGCAATATCGAGAGCTAGCAGCATTTGCGCAGTTTGCTTCCGATCTGGATGCGGCTACGCGCCAGCAGATCGAACGCGGCAAGCGCGGCATGGAGATCCTCAAGCAGGATGAAAACAATCCGCAAAGCGTGGCCGAAATGACTGCAGTGCTCTATGCCCTGAACAACGGCGACCTTGATGACATTGACGTCAACAAGGTGGTCGCATTTGAAAAGGCTTACCTGGCGCACCTCAGATCTGAGCATAGTGCGCTCATGGATGGGCTCAATGCCAGCCCGGCTTTGAATGAGCAGGTGGAAGAAGGCTTTAAAACCGCCATTGCGGACTTCAAGTCCACCGGCACATACTAAGGCCAGAGGGAAAAAGATATGGCTTCAGCCAAGGAAATTCGCGGCCAGATTAAGGCGATCCAGAACACCGGTAAAATTACCAAAGCGATGGAGATGGTGGCTGCGTCGAAAATGCGCAAGGCCCAGGATGCTGTGCTGGCCGCCCGCTCTTATGCCGAGGGCATTCGTCGTGTCGTAGGCCATCTGATGAGCGCGCATCCTGAGTATAAACACCCATTTCTGGTTGAGCGCGATCAGATCAAAAAAGTCGGCGTGATTGTCGTCACTACGGATAAAGGTTTATGCGGCGGTTTGAACACCAATGCGCTCAAAGCAGCTTTGGGGCTGATGAAAACACAGGATGCAGAGGTTGAAGTGTTCACTATCGGTCGTCGCGCCGGCATGTTCATGCGCCGCGTCGGCGCAACAGTTGCCGGCGTAGCTGAAAATGTGCCCGACACGCCTGAAATGGCCGATATTCTCGGGCTGGTGACTCTGGTGATCGAAAAATACATTTCCGGAGAACTGGATGCCGTGCATCTGGTCTACTCGGAATTTGTCAACACCATGACTCAGGCGCCTGTCACCATGCGATTGCTGCCGTGCCCGCTGCCTGAAGAGCAGCAGAGCGGTTACTGGGATTATCTGTATGAGCCGGAAGCCAAGCAGGTGCTTGAAGGCGTGCTGCGGCGCTATGTTGAATCCATCGTGTACCACTCTCTGTTGGAGAACAAGGCGTGCGAACAGTCTGCTCGCATGGTAGCGATGAAGGCGGCGACTGATAATGCCAAAGAGATTGTCAAAGATCTTAGCATCACCTATAACAAGGCGCGTCAGGCAGCCATCACGCAGGAACTGGCGGAAATTTGCGCCGGAGCTGCTGCAGGATAGAGATAACGTTTGTCCTGCCATGAACTGTGATCGCACGGCTGGATATTTTACAACGTGCTGATGTAATGCGCGGATATTAAAGATTGAAGGATTTAAGATTTTCATGAGAGGTCAGAAAATGAGTACAGGTACCATTGTTCAGGTAATCGGTCCGGTAGTGGATTTGCGCTTTAATGCCGGCGAACTGCCCAAGATTTATAATGCGCTGGTGATGCAGGAACCCAAGCTGACGCTGGAAGTGCAGCAGCATCTGGGCGATAACTGCGTACGTGCAATTGCGCTCGGTTCAACCGACGGTCTCAAGCGCGGCATGCAGTTTGAAGATACCGGAGCAGCCATCAAGGTGCCGGTCGGCCAGGCCACGCTTGGTCGTATTATGAATGTACTCGGTGACGGCATCGATTTTGAAGGTGCGGATGTTGATTCGGAAGATCGCTGGGAAATCCATCGTGCAGCGCCGAAGTTTGATGAACTCTCGCCGGCTGCCGAAATTCTTGAAACCGGCATCAAGGTGATCGATCTGATCGCACCGATTGCCAAGGGCGGTAAGGTCGGCCTGTTCGGCGGCGCCGGCGTGGGCAAGACGGTTAACATGATGGAGCTGATCAACAACATCGCCAAGGCGCATGGCGGCTTCTCTGTGTTTGCAGGCGTGGGTGAGCGCACCCGCGAAGGCAACGACTTCTACTATGAGATGAAAGAGTCCAACGTGCTGGATAAAGTGGCGCTGGTCTATGGTCAGATGAACGAGCCGCCAGGAAACCGCCTGCGTGTTGCTCTGACCGGCCTGACCATGGCGGAGTATTTCCGTGATGAAGGTCGCGACGTGCTGATCTTTATCGATAATATCTATCGTTACTCACTGGCTGGTGTGGAAGTATCAGCGCTGTTGGGTCGTATGCCTTCAGCCGTGGGTTATCAGCCGAATCTGGCTGAAGAGATGGGACGCCTGCAGGAGCGTATCGCTTCAACCAAGGTCGGTTCCATTACATCCGTCCAGGCAGTTTATGTGCCCGCCGACGATCTGACCGATCCGGCGCCTGCTACTACCTTTGCGCATCTGGATTCCACCATTGTGTTGTCACGTCAGATTGCAGAGTTGGGTATCTATCCGGCTGTGGATCCGCTGGATTCCACTTCACGTCAGCTCGACCCCAAAGTGATTGGCAATGAGCACTACGAAGTGGCTCAGGGCGTGCAGCAGACCTTGCAACGCTATAAGGAACTGCAGGACATTATCGCCATTCTCGGTATGGACGAACTGTCGGATGAGGATAAACAGATTGTGGCTCGCGCCCGCAAGATTCAACGCTTCCTGTCGCAGCCGTTCCATGTGGCCGAAGTCTTTACCGGCTCGCCGGGCGTCTATGCCAAGAAAGAGGAGACGATCAAGGGATTCAAAGGCATTCTGGCTGGCGAATACGATCACCTGCCGGAGCAGGCCTTCTACATGGTCGGCGATATCAGCGAAGCGGTTGCCAAAGCTGAAAAAATGGCGGCTAAAGGCTAATGGCGGCTACGATGCAAGTATTGGTCGCTACGGTTGAACGCGAAGTATATCGTGGCGAAGCCAGCTTTCTGGTGGCTCCCGGCGCTGCCGGCGAGTTGGGTATTCTGCCCAAGCATTCGCCGTTGATCAGTTCCCTGTCCGCAGGCGAGCTGCGCATTACCAATGGCGATACAGTCGATGAAGTCTTTGTCTCGGGCGGCTTTATGGAAGTGCAGCCAGATATGGTCACTATTCTGTCCGACTCGGCGGAACGGGCCAGTGACATTGATGAAGCAGCAGCCATGGAAGCGCAACGCAAAGCTCAGGAAATCCTCAACACCAAACAGGGCGATGTCGATTACGCCATGGCTGAAGCGGAACTGGCCATGACGACAGCTCGCTTGATGTGGCTGAAAAAGAAGAAGAAATCGCAATAGCGCATATTATGCGCGATAACAAAAGGGTCGCTTTGCGGCCCTTTTTTGTTGCCTGACGTGTTCATAATCAGCAGCGTTTATGCGTTATGATCGCGCCGTCTGA
>JALUYG010000309.1 GCA_027013105.1 Mariprofundus sp. | reverse complement strand
TCTGATCGGCGTCAACATGCTCAATGATGCCAGCCATAGCGATATGCAGGAACGGCCGGTAAACCTGAGCCTGACAGGCATCAGCTTTGTTACCGATTCGCACTATCAGGTCGGCGACGCCACGCTGATCAACCTGATGCTCCCCTCCTTTCCGCCCTCAATTCTCGAACTGGCCGGCACCATTGTTCGGGCAGAAGCGCTCAACGATCAGCGATTAAAGATCGGCGCGCGTTTCTATTTTCGTTGTGATGACGAAGAAGACACCATCGCCAAATATGTCTATCGCCGTCATCGTGAAACCATACGAGCCAATAAAAAGAGAACAATCCACTCGGTCTGATGATCGCACTCAAGCTGAATGCTTCATTACCTGACCCGGCAAGCCGGAACCAAACAGGAAAATCTTGAACCACAGAGTACACAGAGGAGATCAAAATCTTTATGTTTTGGTTTTCTCTGTTTTTTCTTTGCGCTCTTTGCGGCTTTGCGAGACATGGTTTTGTACGATTTTTGGATACGGGGCTATTGTGCGGCAGGTTCGATGGACACCTGGTTGCGGCCATCGCGTTTGGACAGATATAGCGCCTGATCGGCGGCCTTGAATGTCGCACTATGGCTTCTGGATGCGTTGTGTTCGGCCGCACCAATACTGACAGTGACCGTTAGCGCGCCGCGCTGCGTGTCAAAGCTGTTGGCGGCGATGCTCTGGCGCAGCTTATCGGCCAGCGCCATGCCTGTATCGATCGATGTGCCCGGATAAACGATGCAGAACTCTTCGCCGCCGATGCGTGCGGCCAGATCACTGTCGCGAATGCTCTCCTGCAGCCGCCGGCCCAGCTGTTGCAGGATTTCATCACCGACGTCATGGCCGTAGGTGTCGTTGATCCTCTTAAAAAAATCGATATCAATAATCAGAAAGCAGAAAGCATCACTTGCCATCTGCCGCAGAAATTCGGCCAGCCGACGGCGATTGGGCAGCCCGGTCAGCGGATCATTGCGCGCCTCCGATTCGGCCTGCTGCAACTGGCTGGATAGCGCCGACATCTTTTCCACCTGCTGCTGAATTGTGGCGTTCAGTTTTTCGCTCGCCGTGGCCAGCTTGGTTCCGGCCTGCTGAATGCTCTGGCGGGCGGCCTGCAGCAATGCTCTGGCCGCTTCGGCATCGGCGGGCAACTCCTGTTCAAGAATCTCTCTGGCTTGCCTGAGTTCAGGCGCATCGTCGCCAACCTGCCTGACGACGCTGGCAATCGCATTCATGGATGGCGTGAATGCGGCAATCAGCTGCTGCAACTCTCTGCGAAAGGCGGCATCCTGTTGCAGATGTTCCTGCAACAGGGCGTCTAGGCGTCGGGCGCGCTCCGTCAATGAAGCATCCCGGCCCGCCTTGCGACCAATTCGGTTGCAACTCTGCTCCAGCAGCATTTGCAGCGTCGGAATATCCTGCAGCGCTTGCGCCAACAGCTGCCGACGCGCATCGGCGTGATGTTCAATCGCAACTTTTGCCGCTTCCGGCAACTTACCATCCGCAGCAGGTTTGAGCAGTGCGCCATGCTCCGCATCGAGAAATTGCGCTACCAGACTGGATAGCCATGTATAGGTCGCCAGCGGCACGGCAGGTGAGTGACGGATGGATTCCAGTTGCGAAATCATACGGCGCGTTCTGGCCCGCAAATCCTGATCATCCGGCATGGCGGCAATCGCAACAGGGCGCAGAATATCCATATCCATCAGCAGCTGATCGATCTGTTCGGTTAAACCCATGTCGGCCTCTTCAGGAGCGCATGGCGCGAATGCGCTCGGCCTCGACAGCCAGCAGCGTGTCCGCCTGCCTAAGCTCCGAATTGCCGCCGCCGGCGTTGACCTGCTGCTGCAAGCAACAGCGCAACTGTTCGATATCGCTGATCAGTTGCGGCGACGGACTACCGCCATCCTCCATGCACTGCATGGCTCGGTCCAGCAACGACACGCTCTCTTCCAGCGCCTGCCATGCAGACTGCGCACTCCGCTGATCCGGCTCGGCGGTTGCCTCGCCTACTGACTGCACCTGCTCAATTTCCGATTCCAGCAATGCGCCGAACACGCCGCTTGTGTGGCTGGATGAACTTTTTCGTGTCGCCTTGCCTTGAACGGGTAGATTGTTGTGAATCTTCATGTGCAAATCCTGCCTCTCACGCCGGCCATCTTTTCCACCCTGCCAGGATATATTCACATCACAGGGCAAAAAAACAGCACGGGCGCGTTGGTGATGTCAGGGTTCAACCGTAACACAGGATTTGCACGCAAGAACCGGGCCAGCGAAGGCGGGGAATTTCATGTCAAGGGCATGACAGCCGCGACATCACCAGATAATCGTCACCAGCACGCTATCGCTATAACTGCCCGGATTCGCTTTTTGCGCCGCAGGCATTTGACCATAGACAGTCAACTTGCTGCCGGTCACGGTGCGGCTGCCGATGGTGCCATCGCCCCATACCAGCGTATGCCCTGCATCGGTAAAGAGATTATATGATAGCGTATTCCCATTGGCTGCCGCCATCTTTCTGGTCGCAAAGCCCCTCAGCACATGCTGTCCGTTATCGAGCTGCACCGTTGTTGTGGCCGGGAGACTGCACGTGACGGTGATCGTGCCGGTCGAGTTCAATACCGCATTGCCCCAGTAGATGCCGAAATTGACGGGGGTTGTATTCACCGAACAGCTGGCAACACCGATCGCCCGCGCACCGGCGCTACCCGGCAGCAGCATGCCCGCCAACACCCCCACAAATAGCCCCACTAATAATATCTGACGAATTCCCTGCATCGCTTCTCTCCTTCTATGGCTTCCCGGACGCCTGTTTCATATCACAGATCACATCGCCAAGGTCGTTAATAATCTTGTCCGAATTCGGAATGACCAGCATGAATCGGCAGCTTCGATTCTGATTAAACAGTCGCGCCGCATAAGTGCCGGCATGGATATTCTCCAGATAGAGCTGCCCGCCATCGCCGATAATCGAGGCTTTCTTCGCCTTGCCATCCATCAACTCAAGCCCGGAGTATTGCGCACTCTCCAACTTTCCGTTGATGCGGTAGTATGCCTTCGCCTCAACTGTCTGCATCTTGACAACATCAAACGCTACAATACCGCCGCCGCGATAGCTCGATGTGACATTTTTCGATGTGGACTGAATTTTATACCCCAGCGGAATCGCCGCCGGATCGATAGAGATGCGATTATCAGAGTAGGCATTCAGATACGGCACCACCAGCTCACCATTGCTGTCCGTCTCGCCAATCTCCTGATTATGCGCGCTGACCTTGACATGGTCCATGCCGCGCACCTTCACCAGCGCATAGCCATCGCGCACAGGCCGACTCACATGCAGCGAGCCGCCGGCCAACAGCAGCGCACTGCTCAATTGCAGATCATACGAACCGTTTCCTGCTGTTCCCGAGCGCCCGCCGGAGAATTCGGCATACTGGTTGCGATACTGAATCTGCGTGCTGGTAGTCGGCCTGCCATTGGGCTGACTTGTGGCCGAGGCGCTATAGCCGATGCCATCGCCCAGTGGTGGAGAGTATTGCAGTTGTATGCCAAATGAATTCTGTCTATTGCTGCGGCTGAAGCTGGCATTGAGAAACAGACCGTTACTGAAATAGCGGCTCAGCGTAAGATTGGTCTGGTTATCCGGCGCCGCAGTCGATGTCCAGTTACGCGTCAGTTGCGCAGTCAGTGAAATCCCAGCCGGCAGATGGGTGCTGAGCAGTAGCGACCCCGATTGCGATCGTTGATGATTAAAACCGAGCTGCCTGCTCCAGCGACCGCTAACAGAGCCCCAGGAGCTTAAACTTACAGCCAGCCCTGCCGAAGCGCGCCAGCGTGAACCGGCAGCTGCCGGCGTGATCGGATCGAGGATGCCGCCATAGCCTGGGGACTGGCTGGTGAAGGAGAGGTTGGGCGAAAAAATCCCGGTACCTGTATAATTATAGTTAAGATGCAGCAGGCCGCCACGCACCCCGGAACGGCGGCTGCCGGCTGTTACCATATCCAGCTGGCCGTAATTGCCCAGCAGTATGCTGCCCAGCAAACCGCCACGGATCCTGCGGCCATCACTCTCCAGGCCGAAACCGGGTGTAAACCAGTCCGTCACGCCATATCTGTGGCTGGCAAACAGCAACGGCTTATTGCCATATTTAATCTTGCCGCTGCTCTGACGCCGTTGCTCTGCGCCAAGGCTATAGCTATAGGCGCTCAGGCCCGGCGCCAACAGGGCGCTGGAGGTGTATATCGACTGGCTATATCGCTGCTCCCGACCGAAGGCATCGCGCACAATCAGTTCAGCATTGCCGCTGCCGCTGCGATAGTAGGGAATATTAGCCAGATTGAGCGGGCCGGCCGGAAAATCTGATTTATAGATCGACTGCCCGTCGATCAACACCTCGACTTCAGATGGCGTGGAGAGCATCGTGCTCAACTGCAGCGGCGGCGATGTGAACAGATCGGGCCTGAGCCCGTAATTTTTGCGCAGATTGATACCACCGATCGTGGCGCCGCCAATACCATCTCCGGATGATGCATTCACATCGCCGGCAGACCAGCGCCGCAAATTGTCACGATCATCATAGACCATCATGGTCTGCGTGCGCAACAGCCGCCCGTGCTGCCGGTAGGAGAAATTATTGACCACAGAGAGACCGCTGATGTTCATGCCCAGTTCAAACGGCGCCGAAATCACCGCTTTCGAGGCGGCGCTCTTCTGATAGCCGACATGATAATTCAGAAACATCGCATTATCCTGAATCAGCTGCGCTGTAGATGGCTGGCGCAGCGTTAAATTCTTTTGCGTGGCGGGCAACAGCGATGGATCTGCCATCAGCGCCAGTTCGCCGGACTGCTCATCCAGCTTAAATGTGATCCATTCAGCCAGCGACTTCAGAGAGATCGGCTGATCCTCCTGCTGCTCAATCGGCAGATGGGTTAAGCCGATCTTCTCCAGCAGTGCCCTGGTCACCAGCAGATCACCATCGCCGCTGCTGTTGATAAAGTGGGTTCCGGCATCCTCGGTGTTGAGCGTTACATGCACAATAACAGGCTCCGGCTCATGCCGGCTGGCCGGCTCCGGCTGTTTGACAGCAGCGCGCTGAACCGCAGGCGCACGCTCAGGCGGAGGCGCGCTGCTGGCAGTTGCGGCACCCTGAGCCGGAGGCGCATTCTGAACCGTTGCTGCGGGTGAAATCAGCGGATCATCCGCCACGGTCGTCAACGCACCGGAGGACGCATCGATCC
Source organism: Mariprofundus sp. (assembly GCA_027013105.1). GTDB lineage: Bacteria > Pseudomonadota > Zetaproteobacteria > Mariprofundales > Mariprofundaceae > Mariprofundus. The sequence goes on along the minus strand of JALUYG010000309.1, from coordinate 3,559 downwards.
GATAGGCCTCGGCCATGGCCTGACCATGCCAGCAGCAGCAAAGCGCGATCAGGCATGGCCCGAAAGCCAGCCTCTGTTGCCGGGTAACAGGCAAGTCTATCGCCCATTACGCCCGGATAGATCGTCCAGTGCGATCAATGTTTGACCGCCCTCTTTTCTGCACTGATCTGCTGGCAGAGTTGCCTGCTGACAGGGTACGACACCTGGCTGGTTTCACCCTGTTTGTCCTGCGACAGCAACACATGGCCGGTCAAATCAATCGTATCCATTTTCAGGCAATCCTTGCGGCTGATATTTAACGGAAACAGACGACTGGCGCCGGCCAGCACATACCAGCCACCCACTTCTGACTGATACACCTCTTTGCCGGCAGCCTTGCCGCTGATATCGATTTTATTCAGCGAGTAATAACGCTGCTGGCTGTTCTTCGCCCGCAACACCAGCTTGCCATCCTTCACCTCGATACCGGCAAGCACGGGCTTCACCGGCTTCTGCGCCCCTTTGGGATAAATAAAGGCCGGCATACTGATCTGCACCACAAAGCGCGCGCCGGTCACGCCCGGCTTATCAACCGGCAACTCCCGCACAAACAGCCGAAAACTCTTTTCATTGCCTTCAACCTTGCCCTGATAACCGACCCGCACAACCTGCTTGCCCTTGGCCGGAATCTTGAAGATTTTGGGGAAGAAGATCAGCTCTTTGGTATCGCTCAGTTGATCGGCGCCGCTGGCCTGATCCTGCGCCCAGGCCATCGCCTTCACCTGCATATTCATGGCCGAATCGCCGGTATTGATGACCGTGACATTGCCGATATCCCCACCCGATTCGAGTTCCAGCCGCATCGGGGTGATCTCAAACGGCCCCGCTGCCGCCGCACCGGATAAGATGGTGAGTGCTGCACATATCAATAATAATTTTTTCATTTTTACGCTCCTGACTTGCTTGGTTCGCCAACCCTAACCAGCCTGAACCGAGAACTAACCGAGCTCGGTTAGTTCTCGGTTGAACCGCTATAGTGTTGCAGGCATGCAGCTTGCATCCGGTTTGCCCGGCTTGCTTGGTGGTTTGCAGGGCATGGGAGCGAATGGGGAAACCCGTTCGCTCTTATGCGCGCAAAAATAGGCAACACCTGCCTGGAGATAGACATGAATAATTACATCCATCACACTGTCAGCGTGTTTTGCAAACGAAGTAAATCTCTGCTCGGAGTGTGCGCACTGCTGGTTGCCGCGCCGGCCGCCTTCGCATTCACTAATACCAATAATCTGAACGTATCCGTTGTAGTTCCGGCGGCAGTGCAGTTATCGGTCACCCCGATGAATTTCGGTACTACGCCCACCACCCAGTCAGCACAGGCCACCGCTGTGATCACAGTCAACATGGTAGCCACCCAGGCCTATCAGATCACACTCGATGCAGGCCGGCACAAAGCCACGGAGCGCCAGATGAGCAATGGCGCCGGCAGCTTTCGCAGTTATCTGCTATATCAGGATGCAGCCCATACCAAGCTCTGGGGCGATAGCGGTTTCGCCGCCACTTACGCTGCCGGCGGCAGCGTCGCCACGGCCGGTACCGGCACCAATCAGACCTTCACCATCTACGGCACATCACCGGCCGCCACCACCCCATCCAGCACTTATACCGATCAGGTGACCGTCACCGTTCATTACTGATTACCATCTGCCATAACTATTTTTTCCTCTGGCAGTCCCTTCTCACCCATTATTTTCTGAATCCGGGAAACCCTCCCCGGCGAAATATTTGCAAGTGCTGCATGCCGCGTGAAGGTGAAAGGTTGGCTTCCGGTGTTCAATCAGAAAATGGCAATGATTATCCATAAGGCACCACGCATAACATCGCCACCCCCTGCTGAATGATTTCATCCTTTAACAACTGAAGAAATCGATCCCGATCTTCATCATCAAGAATAATCTCGCTCTGTTCTCGGTTTGGCTGTTTTAGGGTTTGACCATCTTTTCACACAAGGAGCGAATCATGAAATTAAAACAATCTATTTTAGCGGCAGCCATGCTAATGGCAGCGGCATTGCCGATGCAGGCGCAGGCGGCGACAACAACGGGGACATTGCAGGTAACTGCAAATGTCACCGTGCCTACGGCTTCGGTTAATGTAGCTGGTCCTTTGAACTTTGGCACAGTTGTGCAAGGCCAAATTGGCACTGCAACAACATCGTTTGATGTGACTGTAACGAATGGTGTTGCCTATACCATTGCTTTTGGTGCTGGATTACATGGTAGGACTGTATTTATCGTTCAGGACAGTACCCAAACACTGCAAGCATACACTGGGCAGAACGCTGTTGCGGGCTATTACCTTTACTCGGATAACACAAAAGCGACTGCATATTCACCAGATCCAACAAATGGACCTGTGATTACAGGTTTAACGGGTAACGGGGCTGCACAGACATACCCATTGTATGCAGAAGTAAAGCCCCTATCGCCAGCCCAAGGTGGTATTTGGGGACCTGGTACTTATACAGATACCATCACTATTACAGTGACTTATTAAGTTCCCCTGGTGAATCACAAAGTGGAAGCTATTGAATCAAAGAAAATAAAGAACAGGAGAGAGAGCATGGATTTCGTATTTGATAACCCCATGGGGATCGAATTAGACCCTGATGCTGGAGAGCCTCACGATGTAGAAGCACTGGAAGCTCTTAAAGAGTATTTGAGAGAACATGGGTGGCCCAAACCAACATCACCTGGCCCGTTTCTTCCGTTGCCTGAGCACGATGCAATCGTCTATATTACAGGCAATAGCTCAAAAGGCGATGTTATCCGATTCTCGAATGGTTTTCTGATAAAAAATGGAGAAAGAGTAATTGGAATCGGGCCTCGCCCTAGCGGAATGGAAGTTTTTAAGGCTTTTGACGCCATGCTGGGGGCCCCTGAGATGAAACCCTCTGTCGACTGGCTTCGATACAGAGCAAAGTTGTGGGCTTGGCATGATGATCAACCATCCGAAGGGACTACTCATGAGTTGAGCAAGTGGATGGATCAAATGCCCACTCCACCAGCTACAAAAAAAGCAATGTAATAAATTGCCTTTCCCGGGCTGATAATGGCGGGTGCCAGGCCTATACTTTATAGTTCCTGACACCCCCTTCTTCTCACCCATTATTTTCTGAATCTGGGAAACCCGCCCCGGCAAAATGTTTGCAAGCAGTGCAACTCCTTCCACCCGATTACTGTGAGCTGGAACAGATCCACAGCTCCCAGCCATCTCTTCTTTTCACAATAGTCGAAATAATCGGTGGGTGGATGCTTTTCTGTCAAAGGTGATCGTATATTTGCAACCTGATGCCTGGTTCATATGGCCAATCATATAGTCTGAAAAATCAGCATTTCCCTGTGCAGTGCAAACGCCCGAAGTGCTGACCAGCCCTGCTCTTGTTGCTCAACAACCAGTTCTGATGCCAGAAAAATCCGCTGTAATACGGCTTGAAGGGTCGCTTTATCGTAACCATAGGTGCGGGAAAGAACCCATATTGTTTCACAATGCTTTCTTTTGAACTATCGCGCCCAAACAAAAG
>JALUYG010000308.1 GCA_027013105.1 Mariprofundus sp. | reverse complement strand
CGCACGCTGCCAGATCATTCCTCGTTCAAGCCACTCACTGACCACCTTAAATCATCCATTCATTTGCAGTTGGATGCCATCGATCAATTCCGTAGAAAATTTGGCGTTCTGCAAAACTCCAAGCGCTACCTGAGCACATTGATTGCACAGAACATACAGGAGCAGCCATCGCAGCGGGAGCAGTTGCAGAAATTGCGCGGCGACCTGTTTGAGTATCTGTCGTTGTCTGATGAACGGGTGCGACAACGTATTGTGGCTCAGCAACAACAGCTCAAATCGATGGGGCTGGATACGCTCAATCACCACCTCGATGTCATATTGCAGGATGCGCCGAAAATTCAGGATGAAATCCATACTGTGACGCACTGTGGCACTCCCTCCAATGCCAACAAACTATCCGATGCATACGATGCGCTGTTTTCTGAACAGTTGAGTAAGATGAAAGCGAAACGCACGCAGCTATTTGCGCTGATTGGGGTGTTTGCCATCTACCTGCTGATTGTACTCTACCTGCTAATGAAGTCCGATACGAGGCTCAGAAGTTCAATTCGGTCGCTTGAAGAGAGTCGGCAATCGCAGAACCTGGAACTGAAAAAACGCAAGCATGCGGAGAATCGCTATCGGGCACTGGTTGATGCATCTTCGGCAGCGATTATGACCTATGCCGACAATCACTTTATCTCTGCAAACAACGCCACATTGCAGATGTTTGGCATCGACAGCCTGGAGGAGATTCTGGGCATGAGCGCTGCAGATGTGTCGCCCGAATTTCAGGCTGATGGCCGCGATTCAGTCAGCGCTGCTCAGGAGTACATTGCCACGGCGATGGAGAGCGGCCACTGCTCCTTTGAGTGGCTGCATGCCAGACGCAATGGCGAAGTATTTCCCGCCCATGTGCAGTTGACAGCCATACGCATTGATAACAAGACGGTGCTGCAGGCCGTGGTCACCGATATCAGCGAACTGACCCGACTGAAGTCTGAGAAGGAGATGTTGGCCAACGCACTGGCGCATACTGCTGATGCCATTCTGATTACCGACGAAGAGGCGAGGGTTTTGTATGTCAACGATGCGTTTGTGAAAATGACAGGATATTCGCGCAAAGATATACAAGGAGAGTTTGCCAGTATTTTACGAAGCGAGCAGGTGGAAGCATCGCTCTATAGCCAGATGCTTGAGCATCTGAAGCGGGGGAAAACGTGGCGCGGCGAGTTGCCGACACGCCTGAAATCCGGCGAAGAGATATTAACTGAACGAACCATTTCCTCTGTTTTCAACGCCAGGGGAGAGATTGCACACCATGTTGCCTTGATGCGCGATATTACTGATGAAAAAGAGCAGGCGAAGCGGTGGGAGCACACCCAGCGTCTGGAGAGCCTGGGCGTGTTGGCGGGTGGCATTGCGCACGATTTTAATAACATTCTAACGGCGATCATGGGCAATGCCGCACTCGCTGAGCGTGGACTGGACGATGCCTCCCCGGCAAAAAAGAAGCTGGCCACGATCGAGATGTCTGCCCAGCGTGCAGCCGATCTGTGTCAGCAGATGCTGGCCTACTCGGGTAAGGGAAAGTTTGTCATCAAGCCGGTCGATCTCAGCAAGCTGGTGGATGAGATGGTTCACCTGATCGAAGTGTCGATTGAAAAGAATGTGGTGATCAAATACCACCTGGCCGATAACCTGCCGGTCGTCGAGGTGGATACGGCTCAGGTTCAACAGGTTATTTTGAATCTGATTACCAATGCCAATGAGGCGATCGGCAACAAAAGCGGCGTGATTTCATTCTCGACCGGCGTGATGACCGCCGACCGCCCTTACCTCGAAGCGAGTTTTTGTGATGATAGTGTGCCTGATGGCCGCTTTACCTATATTGAGGTGAGCGATACCGGCTGCGGCATGGATGGTGAAACGGTCAAGAAGATATTTGATCCCTTTTTCACCACCAAATTTACCGGTCGCGGGTTGGGGATGAGTGCGGTGCTCGGCATCGTTCGGGGTCATCATGGCGCACTTCGGGTGTATAGCGAGGTGGGACGAGGCACCACATTCAAGGTGCTGTTTCCGGTCTCTGAGGAAGCAGTGATTGAGGGCGCTGTTGCCGAATGTGCGGATGACTGGAAGGCCGAAGGCACAATTCTCGTGGTGGATGATGAGGATACCATTCGGGAAGTGGCGGCGATGATGCTCGAAGAGATCGGCTTTTCCACGCTCACTGCGGTGGATGGCGTGCAGGCTATCGAAGTGTTCAGGCAGCATCAGGAGCAAATTCGCGCCGTGCTTCTTGATATGACGATGCCGAAAATGGATGGCAAGGCATGTTTCAGGGAGCTTCGCCGGATTGATCCGCATGTGCGCGTCGTTCTGTCCAGCGGGTATAGTGAAGAGGATGCGACGGCGAGGTTCAGCGGCAAGAAGTTGGCGGGCTTTGTTCAAAAGCCCTACTCGCCGGAACAATTGAAGGCGGTGATGGTGCAGGTGTGTCAGGGGGAGGCAGACCGCTTCAGGTAAAATTCGTATCATGTCGATTTGCATGAAATCAGTAGTTTGACTGATGTAGCCGGATATGAAAAAGGTGTATCCCCGGGCGAACGGCCGCAGACAGAGAACATACCGGTCCTTAGCAAACCCGTTGATCCGGCACTGTTGAGTCATCACCTCAGTCAAAGCATCAACCGGTGACGATGTTGTGAACGCTGTAGGTTGGTTCTGCTCAGGCGATGAACGTGCCTGATGTGCATCAGCTTCGAATCAGATCGAGCAGGCGCGCCTTCAATGCAGGCTTGGGCAGAGCGCCTGCAATCGTATCGAGCTCGATAGCGCCTCGAAACAGCTTCATGGTCGGAATGGAGCGAATGGCAAAGCGGTTGGCGAGTACCGGATTCTCATCGACGTTTACCTTGACGATTTTGATCTGCCCGCGCAGCTCCAGTGCCAGTTCATCAAGGATCGGGGCGACCATGCGGCAGGGGCCGCACCATGGTGCCCAGAAATCGACCAGTACCGGCAGCGCATACTGCTCCACCTCACGGCTGAAATTGGCATCTGTGCCGGTCACCGGTTTTGCGGCGATCACCTCGGCCTTGCATTTGCCGCAATGAATGCGGTCGGCCTGTTCGGGGTTCAGCAATGCGCGGCGAATCCGGTTGAGTGTGCCGCAGGCGGCGCAGGGTATTGTGAGATTCGACATATGTGGCTCCTGTATGAACTAATCCTGTTTTTATAGGGCGGCCATAGTGTTGCTTCAAGTTTATCGCAGCACCTTCAGTAATTTTTTATTTGCATGGAGATAACTGTAACTATAAAACAGGCATCAGCTCCTACAATCCTGCTGATCGATTGCACATGTTCTCATCGTGGCTCGAAGGTAGATCATCCACAGCCCTATGATCGTCAGCGCTATCAGGGCTTATATCAGGATTTACATGGCTCTGAGGAAGAGCCGCACACCACTTATATTCAACACCTGGCTGAACACGGGCTTGGCAGACTCGGCCCCCATGGGCGCATGGCAGCCATGGGGGTTCCGCGTGATCAGCTTCCGGGATAGGATGATATTCAGCTACTGACAGCCCAGTTGCACAGGTTACCATTACTGGATGATGCGTTGGTTCAAACCAAAACAATCATCGGTCCCAAGGCGCAGAAAACTTTGGTGCTCGAACGCCCCTTATTGGTCTCCGATATGAGTTTTGGCGCCTTATCCGAAGAGGCCAAGGTTGCGCTGGCAATGGGTGCTGAGTTGTCTGGAACAGCGATCTGTTCGGGAGAGGGCGGCATGCTGGCAGAAGAGCAGGCTGCCAATTCGCGCTATATGTATGAACTGGCCTCGACGCGTTTTGGCTATTCCATGCAGAAGGTGCAGCGATGCCAGGCATTCCATTTCAAATGCGGACAGGGGGCAAAGACAGGTACAGGTGGTCATCTGCCGGGCAATAAGGTGCAGGGGAAAATCGCGGCGGTGCGTGGATTGGCTGAAGGAAGCGATGCGATATCGCCAGCGCGTTTTCCCGACTGGGAGCACCTTGATGACTATCGGCAGTTTGCCGATCAGGTGCGTGAAGCAACGGGTGGTATTCCGATTGGCATCAAACTGTCTGTCCAGCATATCGAAAAAGATATAGAGGCCGCACTGCACATTGGTATTGATTACATCATATTAGATGGTCGTGGCGGTGGCACCGGTGCGGCGCCCTTGCTTTTTCGGGATCATATCTCGGTGCCAACTATTCCCTCGCTGGCAAGAGCACGGCGCTATCTGGATAGCAACGGACATTCGGATGTCTCATTGATTATTACCGGTGGTTTGCGATTGCCGGAAGGTTTTATTAAAGCCATGGCTTTGGGAGCAGATGCTATCGCTGTTTCCAACGCGGCGATCCAGGCGATCGGGTACCTGGGTATGCGTGCCTGCCATACCAATAATTGTCCGGTTGGCATTGCTACGCAGCAACAGCATTTGCGCCAAAGGTTGCATATTGAAAAGGGTGCGCGACAACTGGATAATCTCTTCCGGGCCTCGACGGAACTGATGCAGGTGATGGCGCGCGCCTGCGGGCATGATGATTTGCATCAATTTTGTATGGATGACTTGACTACATGGCATCGCGAAATGGCCCACCTGACCGGCATCGCCTATGGCGGCGCAACACTATAAGTATGCCTGAGTTACGCCGGTATATTTATCGCTTATAAAAGGTTAAGGTGGTTTTGTTTCCCGTCTGGAGTGATTTGAGCGCATCGGCGGATTTCCGTCTTGGGCTATAAGGAGAAAGAGAGATGAGTTTTGTACCTGAAAAAACCGACTGGATGCAGATGTTTCCGGCGTTGCAAAAGAATCGGGATAAGGCGTGGCGCAGCATGGTCGGCAAGGCGATGCGGATGCAGGTGAAGCGGGGCAGCGTGTTGTTTCGCGATGGCGATGCCTGCAACGGTTATGTGCTGGTGGTCAGCGGTTCGGTGCGGGTGCAGAAGATAGATCCACAGGGCCATGAGATTGTGCTCTACCGGGTTGAAGAGGGGCAGAGCTGCATGCTGACCACCACCTGCCTGCTGGCGCATCAGCAATACCCGGCAGAGGGCGTGGCCGAAACCGATGTCGATCTGGTGCTGTTGCCGCTGGATGCATTCGATACTGCGCTGACGGAATCGCCGCTGTTTCGCCAGTTTGTGATGGCCAATATCGGCCACCGCATCAGTGACCTGATGCTGCTGCTCGAAGATGTCGCTTTCGGCCGCAAGGATGTGCGGCTGGCTGCATTCCTGCTCAAAAGCGTCAGGCAGCATGGCAATGTGCTGGAGTTCACCCACAGACAACTGGCGGTGGAGTTGGGCACGGCGCGCGAGGTGGTCAGCCGTCTGATTAAGGATTTTGAGCGCCAGGGCATGGTGGCGCTGGGCCGCAATAAAATCACCATTCTGCAGCCGGACAGAATTCGTGCCATTGCCGAGCGGGACAAAATGTAAAGGCAACCTGAACATCTGAATTTTTGTATCCGGGCGAATGAACGATCTGGTTTAATTCTCACTCTCATCGGCTGTCTGGTCTCGCTCCACGGTAGGTAAACAGATTGTGATGTACGTGCCTTTATCCGCTCGACTCTCGACGGCAATACCTCCATGCATGCCCCGCACCACGGCCAGTCCGGAAACGGTAACCGACAGTGCCAGCACCGCAATGATTATGGATGCCAGCCCAAACGCCGCAATGCGATGAAGCTCGGCCCGCACGGGCGCAAGCGTATAGCGAATTCGCACGATCTTGCTGGGATTGCTGACCGAAGGCTTCAACGATGCCAGATCCACATAGCGATAGACATCCAGAGCCGTGCCGTTTCGGATCTCCAGTCTCTTGCGGCTAACAACCTTGCGTATGATTTGTTGGAATGCCGCCTCGGGCGCATAATGCGTATCGCCCTTGTGTCCGAACGCATGAAAATCAAAATTCCGTGCCGAAGTATCCGTCGTCCAGCGGATGACGCCCTGTCCGTCTATGATGTAAATATCCAGATTCTGGCCCATGCGGCGCTTGAGCGCAGCCAAATCCATTCGCTCAGGTTGACGACCGGCAGCGCCAAAGGCTCGCAGTAGCATGGGAACATGACGTTCCATCTAGGCTTCCAGGCGATTTTCCAACATGCGAAAGCCGCCATCCATGAGCAGAATCGCCTGCACGATATCCGCTTCGCTATTGCTGCGGAGCATCTCATAATCTTCCAGTTCCTCCGAATGCAAACAAATGTTCTAAGTGACATTGTCACTGAAGCGCTGTTTCGGAAACCGTAGCATGGCTTTCTCATCACAGATGAAAGGAGGCAAGTTATGAAAGCAAACGTAGGTGGTATCGATCGAGTTGTCCGGTTGCTGGCCGGGATTGCGCTGATTGCGGTTGGTGCGATGGGCATGCTGGCGGCGCCGTGGAGCTATGTGGCGATGGGGGTTGGGGCTGTATTTGCGCTGACTGCGGTCATCCGCTTTTGCCCGCTGTACGCCATTTTCGGCATCAGTTCCTGCTCGGCAAAATAAATTCCTTTACTTATTATATAACCACATTATAATACGCCAATCTTATGATAAGGGAGCCCGTTTCAACAGGGCTCCCTTACTGGCTATGGATGGCCGGCCTGAAAAACGACATGGACGTCGTTTTTCAGGGCATCTTAATATAAATACAAGAAACAGAGGGCCATAGTGAATGCCCTCATCAAAGGAGAGTATAACTATGGCACATGTAGTCATTATCGGCGCAGGCATCGGGGGCATGCCGGCAGCTTATGAAATGAAAGACGCCCTGAAAAAACTGGGTGGCACGCATGAAGTGACAGTGGTTTCCAATGTGGACTACTTCCACTTCACGCCATCCAACCCGTGGGTGGCTGTCGGCTGGCGCGACAAGGAGCAGATCAGCTTTCAGTGCTCCCCCTATCTGAATAAGAAGGGGATCAACTTTCTCTCCTGCGGCGTGGAAAAAATCATCGCCGAAGAGAGCAAGCTGAAGCTGGGCAACGGCAATGAGCTGGAATACGACTATCTGATCGTCGCCACCGGCCCGCGTCTGGCCTTTGAGCTGATTCCCGGCATGGGGCCGGATGGCTTCACGCAATCGATCTGCCATGTGGATCATGCTGTGAAAGCGCACCAGGCTTTTGAGGAGTTTTGTAAAAACCCCGGCCCGATTGTGATCGGGGCGGTGCAGGGCGTCTCCTGCTTCGGGCCGGCCTACGAGTTCGCCGCCATCATTGATACGGAGCTGCGTCGCCGCAAGATTCGCGACAAGGTGCCGATGACATTCATCACCCCGGAGCCCTATATCGGCCACCTGGGCCTGGGCGGCGTGGAAGATTCCAAGGCGTTGCTGGAATCCGAACTGCGCAAGCGCGACATCAAATTTATCACCAACTGCAAAACCAACGCCGTGCATGAGAACACGCTCGATTATGAAGAGGTGGATCGCAATGGCGAAGTCGTCGCTTCCGGCACGCTGGATCACAAGTTCGCCATGCTGATGCCGCCATTCCGTGGCGTCGGGCCGGTGGCCGAGTGCGAAGGGCTGGTTAATCCGATGGGCTTTGTTACCATTAACGAGAATCAGCAGAATCAAACCTTCAAAAATATCTACGGCACCGGCGTGATCGTGGCCATTCCGCCGGTAGAAGCGACGCCTGTGCCGGTCGGCACGCCGAAAACCGGCTTCATGATCGAATCCATGACCACGGCGATTGTGCATAACATTATCCATGATCTGAAAGGCGAGGCGCCGGAAGCGTGTGGCACCTGGGGCGCGATCTGCCTGGCCGATTTCGGCGATGGCGGCGTAGCGCTGGTGGCCTATCCGCAGATTCCGCCGCGCAACAAGGTGTGGGCGCGCGGCGGCAAGTGGGTGCATACGGCCAAAGTCGGCTTCGAGAAGTATTTTATGCGCAAAATGAGGACAGGCGTCTCCGAACCGTTTATGGAGAAGGCGTTCCTCAAACGCATGGGTATTGAACGCATCAAATAGGCAGCATTTAAAATCGTGGTCAGGGGCTTTTTTCACCAGTGGTGCGCGTTGCATGGCTGTGTGAAAAAAGCCCTTGTCGGTTACAGGGGCGGCAATTGAGATGATAAGTCTGTGGGCTATGCTGGCAGCGCCGCTGATCGGCGTGATGTTGGCGCTGTTTGGCGCCGGCGGCGGCATGTTAAGCGTGCCGCTGCTGCATCACGGCTTCGGCATGCCGCTGAAAACAGCAGTGGTGGCCAGTTTATGGATTGTTGCTGCGGTGAGTCTGGTGGCGTTGTTACGTCAGCGCGCATGGCATCAGCTGCATGTTCGCCTGCTGGCCTATTTTGTGGCCGGCGGCGCGATCGGCAGCTGGCTGGGGGCGCATATCGGGCTGGCCATTTCCGATGCCGCCCAGAGCACCTGCTTTGCCCTGCTGGTCTGGTTTGTGGCCTGGTGGATGCACTATCGTCAGCAGCCGCTGCGACAGCAACAGCCGGCGACGTGCCGTTGCCTGCTAACGCTGGCGACCGGAATCGGGCTGGGCATCGTCACCGGCCTGCTTGGCGTTGGCGGCGGATTTATGATGGTGCCGGCGCTGTTGTGGCTGGGTGTGCCGGATTATAAGCTGGCTGTGAGCCACTCTCTGGTGCTGATCGTGCTCAATGCGGCCGTCGCCAGCGCCACCTATTTCGGGCGCGTGGAGATGCAGTGGCCGCTGGTGTTATCGGTTGCAGTGCTGGCGGCAGTCGGCGCCGTGATTGGAGGCATCGCTGTCCGGCGCTTTTCTTCGGCGCGTCTGCAGACGGCGTTCACTATGTTTTTGCTGCTGATTGGCGCGGTGATGCTCTATGATGCTGTTCGCCAATGGGCGTAGTTTTCACGGCATGCCGTGAACGCGCACGGCAGAAAACAGGCGTCAACTCGCCGTTGATTAACATGAAACAAACAACGC
>JALUYG010000307.1 GCA_027013105.1 Mariprofundus sp. | reverse complement strand
TCCGATACCGACTGGTCGGGCTGCGATATTGTCATCGAATCGACCGGCAAGTTCCGCAAAATCGAGCAGTTGCGGGCATACTTCGATCAGGGCGTCAAAAAGGTGATCGTCGCCGCGCCTGTCGAGGGCGCACTCAATATCGTCTACGGCGTCAATGATCATCTCTACGATCCGGCCGTGAATCACCTGCTCACCGCCGCCTCCTGCACCACCAACTGCCTGGCGCCGATCGTGAAAGTGATGCACGAGCAGATCGGCATCAAACACGGCTCGATGACCACGATCCACGATATCACCAACACGCAGACAATCATCGACAAAGGTCACAAGGATCTGCGCCGGGCGCGCGCCTGCGGCCAGTCGCTGATCCCCACCTCAACCGGCTCGGCCAGAGCCATCACCAAAATTTTTCCGGAACTTACCGGAAAACTCAACGGCCATGCCGTGCGCGTGCCGCTGCTCAATGCATCACTGACCGATTTCGTCTTTGAAGCGCTGCGTGAAACCAGCGCTGACGAGATCAACACGCTGTTTCGTGAAGCGTCGGAGACATACCTCAAAGATATCCTCGGTTATGAAGAGCGGCCGCTGGTCTCCGCCGACTACGCCAACGATCCGCGCTCATCGATTGTCGATGCGCTTTCGACGATTGTGGTCAACGGCACACAGGTGAAAATCTATGCCTGGTACGATAACGAATGGGGTTATGTGAACCGCATGATGGAGCTGGCCGCCACAGTGGCCCGGTCGCTGTAGTTCTCGCACCCGGACGTCAGCGCATCATGGAGCAGAACTTCCGCAATTACCTGACCATCACCGGCGGTTACTGGGCCTTCACCGTCACCGATGGCGCCATCCGCATGCTGGTGGTGCTCTATTTTTATCAGCTCGGTTACAGCCCGCTGGAAATAGCCATGCTGTTTCTGTTTTATGAATTTTTCGGCATCGTCACCAATCTGGTCGGCGGCTGGCTGGGGGCGCGCATCGGCCTGAACCGGACCATGCATATCGGCATGATCCTGCAAATTGTCGCCCTGCTGATGCTCACCGTGCCGGCTCCATGGTTAAGCGTTCCGTTTGTGATGGCGGCGCAGGCGCTCTCCGGCATCGCCAAGGATCTGAATAAAATGAGCGCCAAGGCGGGCGTCAAACTGTTCGTGCCGACCCAAAGCAGCCCGAACAGCAACCCCGGCATGGATTCAGACGGCGATAGCAAACTGTTCCGCTGGGTGGCGATGTTAACCGGCTCGAAAAATGCGCTTAAAGGCGCCGGCTTTTTTGTCGGCGGCGCTCTGCTGGCATGGGTGGGTTTCCGGGGCGCCCTGATCATACTGGCCGCCATGCTCAGCGTCGCCTTGCTGATCACCTGGCTGCTGTTGCCGCCGGAGATGGGTAAAACCAGAGCCAAAACAAAATTCTCGGCAATATTCTCCAAATCGCCGGCCATCAACTATCTCTCTGCGGCGCGCTTTTTTCTGTTCGGCGCACGCGATGTCTGGTTC
>JALUYG010000306.1 GCA_027013105.1 Mariprofundus sp. | reverse complement strand
ATCGTGAGGATTTCAATGCTCGGCGCGACCAGCCGGATTTTGTGGCCGATCAGGCTGTTCAGCGTCGAGGCGGCTTGGCCGACGCCGATATTGACCAGTTCTGTGAGCGCATCTTTCTCATCCGGCGCCACCTTCATGGCCGCGCCTCGGCAGCGGCCAGCGCCGCATCCGGCCTGAGCGGTTTATTGAGAAAGCCAAAAGCGCCGAGCGCCATGCACTCCTGTTGAACCGTGTCCTGAATGTCGGCTGTCAGCACGATGACAGGAAAGCTAGAATTATCTGTAACGGGTGTTCGTGTCATGGTTTCTCCTGGGGCCATGAGGATCAGCTGATTATTGATGGTATGGGTTGGTATGTCGAGTAGCAAGAATCAAGCCGACCGGGCGAGTATGCCCCACTTTTTTATGCTGTGCTATTGCACCGTTTTGATGACTTGACCGGCTTGTGGCTGTTCAGACCGATCCATGCCGTTGAGGACTGCCAGTTTTGCGGCCGTAAAACGGCCGAGAATATGGTGGTGGCGCATGGCCAGTTTCTCCCAGCTGTCATTTGCATGCCAGCGGTAGAGGGCGATACGGGGCACGCCGCCATCGCGTTTGGCGTCGTAATTGCGAAAACTATGGGCGATGTCGGAAAAATCACGCTGATAGTTGCTGAAATCGTCACGCTTGCTCCACATGGCCAGTAAATAGGCCCGGCTGCCTTTGAGAAACAGATAGGCATCGATCATGGCCTGGCTGACATGCGGAGCGGACATGCGCACATGCGCATGCGCGAACGGCATGCCGGACTGCGCGCCGCCGGGCAGCATGCTCAGGCGCCGTTTGGGAAACATGGTCTGCAGCACTTCAGCGGCGCTCTGACGTTTGCGCAACTCCTTTAGCTGCATCTGAAAATAGGCGTCCTGCCGGCGCAGTCGCGCCCGAAGTACGGATGGCGTGTTGGTGATCACCCAGTTTTCGGGAAAGCGGAGCTGAATGCCCAGTTCCGGGTGCAGAAAACGCCGGCCGACGACTGCGCCGTCGGCCGGGCTGTCGCCATAGGGGTAGCCATCGACAGCGGCCAGTATCGCTCCGCGATTGATGATGCCAGTGGCATGTTGCATATGGGCGGCTTCGGCGACCGCCTCTTTGATGCGTTTTTCGGTCTCGGGATGGGTGGAGAAAGCGCCGTGGTATTTTTCCGCCTTGTCGCCGGCATCGGTTTTTTCGAGTTTATCGATATCTTCCAGACGCTTTAATGTTTTCAGAATGGCGATGGTGGCATGAGGGTCATAGCCGGCGCGGGTGATATAGCGGATGGAGAGTTCATCGGCCTGCAGTTCAGCCTCTCTGCCGTAGCCGCGAATCACGGCGGTTGCGACCAGATCGGAGAGCATGCCGGCAGCCTGCGGCACCGGAATAAAGATCGAGGTGATCATGGCGCCCAGCTGATAGGCTTTGGCTTTGGAGTACTGTTTGACGGCATGGCGGGCGGTGACATGGCCGATCTCATGGCCAAGCACGGCGGCCAGTTCCGCCTCACTGTTCAGGTGGGTGAGCAAGCCCCGGTGAATATAGATATAACCGCCGGGCAGGGCGAAGGCGTTGATTTCGGCGTTGTCCACCACGTGAAAGCGATAAAAGAGTTCCGGCCTGTCCGATACGGTCGCCAGCTTCTGGCCGACACTATCCACATAGCGCACCAGCGGATCCTGATCATCCAGCAGCGTCATGGCCTTGCTGACTTCGGCGGCCGCTTTCTGGCCCAGCGCCAACTCCTCCTGCTCGCTCATCATGACAAAATCGGAAGATTTCGTGGCCGGGTTGGTGGCGCAGCCGGAGAGTGTCAGAAGCGGAATCAGCAGCAGGAAAAGATGCATCGGGCGAAATTTACTCATGACAGGCTCAATCTTTTCATATCCGTTATTGCAGATCAAACGGCGTATGCAGCGCCAGATAGAGCTGCCCGGTGGTGGATGCGCGAATAACCCCGCGCACGACAATTTTCTGACCGCCTTTCGGTAGATCGGACGGCGTGAACCATTGCCGTGATTTGCGCGGCACGCTGACAGTGAGTTTCCTGCCCAGCCGGAAGCGCCAGATCCGAACGACGTCGGCATAACCGCGCACCAGACGGAACTGGCCGATATGCCGGGATGAAATTTCAGCGGCGTCCAATACCCGGAAACGGCTGCTTTTCCATAACCCTCGCATCTCCCGCCTGGCGATTTTTTCACTTCTGAGCAGCGCATCGGCCCAGTAAACATTGGGCGCGAAGGTATAAACATACGCCAGCCCTTCCTGCATCAGTATGTTGTTGACCCAGCGCCCGTCGCGCAGATAGACCTGCGCCAGCGTGCGGCCGTATTGATCCTTCTTTTCCCGATCCAGACGCAAACGCACCGATTTGCCGAGGATCAGGCGCGTTAATCTCCGTTTGGCTTCACGGGCGTAGGGCTGTTCACGCTGATCATTGTGGGCGACTTCCGGCGTGTTGATGCCCAGCAAGCGGATGCGCTCGCCGCTGCGGCTGCGAAAGGTGTCACCGTCGAAGATATAGGCGACGCTGACCCAGCGTGATTGCCCGATAATCGAGAGCGTGCCGGCCTGAGCAGGCGCTACAGCGCTTAGCAGCAGCCATAGCAGGGCGAAGCCATGCGCGTTAATGCGGCGTGGCAAGCGTTCCCACAAGCTCGGCATAGGCATGCATATCGTGATTGACGAGATATTCACGCAGCCCGTCCAGCAGTTTTTTGCACATCAGCGGATCATAAAACAGCCCGGTGCCGAGCCCGATCGCATCCGAGCCGACAATGGCGAATTCAACGGCGTCGCTGGCGCAGGTGATGCCGCCCTGACCCAGAATCGGGATATGATGCGCCGCAGCTACGGCGCGGGTCTGATGGATTTTCCATAGTGCCACCGGCTTGATGGCGGGGCCGGAGAGGCCGCCGGAGATATTGTCGATCACCGGCGTGCGCTTTTCGATATCCACCGCCATGCCGACCAGCGTATTGATCACCGACAGGCCGTCTGTGCCCGCCTCGATAACATGGCGAGCCGTCTCGGCGATATCGGCGCTATTGGGAGAGAGTTTGGTGATAAGCGGCTTTTTTGTCATCGGGCGCATGGCTTCCACCACGCGTGCCGCCATAGCCGGATTATTGCCGAAATGTACACCGCCCTCCTTGACGTTGGGACAGGAGATATTGATCTCAATCGCCGTCACCGGCGAGTCATCAAAGATGCGCGCCACCTCGGCATACTCTTGTGGGCTGGTGCCGTTGGCATTGGCCCAGAACTGGGTTTCATGGTGTGGCAGTTTGGGCAGGATCTGATCCACCACATGGCGCGCGCCCGGATTCTGCAAGCCGATGGCGTTGAGCATGCCGGATGGTGTTTCATAGACCCGGTGCGGCGCATTGCCCATGCGCGCTTCCAGCGTGGTGCCTTTGAGAATGACCGCGCCGATATCGCGATTATTCCAACCTTCGATGTGGGTGTACTCCTCGCCAAAACCGACGCAGCCGGAGAGCAGCACCAGCGGCGTTTGCAATGTAAGTCCGGCGAAGGCAGTGGATAGATCAACTGAATGCATCATGGCTCAAGCCTAGACATCATGGCTGCATCTTGAAAGGATATATCAGGCGGTTTGGGTTGCGAACAGGCGCTGTTGTTTCGATGGCGACAACGCATGCTGAATTTTAAAATGGCGGAGAGAGGGATTATTCGGGGCTCCTGCCCCTCACCCCTTCGGGGCCGTCGCTAAAGCGACGTTCAAATCGGCTTTCCTGCCGATTTGTTGAACCCGGCGAGGGTTTTCACACCTCTATATCGCCAGCTTTTTAATGGGTGACAAAGCCACCCATTAAAACTGGCGGAGAGAGAGGGATTCGAACCCTCGGTGCCCGTTAAGACACACACGCTTTCCAGGCGTGCTCCTTCAACCACTCAGACATCTCTCCATTCGCCGTTTTCAAGGGCGGCGCATGGTACGGTGCTGCAGCCATGATCGCAAGGATCGGGCGCGGAAGCAGCTTAGTCGGTCAGGCGTTCTGTCAGCCATACGCCGATATGGCGGATCTCTTCCGGGCAGAGGTGGTGCGCCATCGGGTAGCTGTGCCACTGAATGTCGTATCCGAGAGATTCCAGCTTACGGCGAGTCAAATCTCCCAGCGCGAACGGAACCACAGGGTCGTCAATGCCGTGCGCCATGAACAGCGGCGTATTTTTTGATGCTGGCGAGAATTGATCGGTCAAATCGGGCAGTAGCAGATAACCGGAGAGAACCATGATGCCGGACAGAGCCTCGGGCTGGCGCAGGCCGACATGCAAGGCCATGGCGGCGCCCTGAGAAAAACCGGCCAGAATGATTCGCGTGGAGGCAATGCCTTGCATCTGCTCCTGCTCGATCAGTAGCTGAATATCGCGGGCCGAGCGTAGAATACCATCATGGTCGTGTTCGATGCCGAGATCGGTATGACTGATGTCATACCACGCTGGCATGATATATCCGCCATTGAGGGTGATTGGCATGGATGGAGCGTGTGGAAAAATAAAGCGCACAGCCAGATCGGCGGGCAGGCCAAGCTGGTCAACAACTGGTTCAAAGTCGTGGCCGTCGGCGCCGAGGCCGTGCAGCCAGATCACACTGGCACTGGGCCGGTCGGCCGTTTCAACGGCCAGGTGTGCAAGCGTGTGCAGCGTCATGATTCTTCTCCTATTATGCGTAAATTGTAGCAGAAACAGGGTGGAAAAGCACCAAATGCCGCGGCTGTGCGAAGAATAGCTTTGTCTGCGGGCGGCTTTGTGGTTCAATTTCGACATGAGTAAACATCTGCACATTCTCGGCGTATGCGGCACTGCCATGGCCGCTGTTGCCGCGCTGGCCAAATCGACCGGCTGGCGTGTCACCGGCTCCGATGCCGGCATCTATCCGCCCATGTCCGATTATCTGGCTGGTCTGGGCATCGCCATTGCGCCGTTTGCTACGGCCAATCTGGAGCCTGCGCCTGATCTTTGCGTGATTGGCAACGCCTTGAGTCGCGGTAATATCGAGGTCGAAACGATACTGAACCGGGGCATGGACTACTGTTCCGGGCCGCAATTTATCGGTGATCATATTCTGCCGCATCGGCATGCCGTGGTGGTGGCCGGCACGCATGGTAAAACCACGACCTCATCGCTGCTGGCGCATATTCTGGATACGGCAGGCCTCGCGCCAGGTTTTTTGATCGGCGGCGTGCCGGAGGATTTTGGTGGCGGCGCCAGGCTCGGTAGCGGCGCTCCGTTCGTGCTGGAAGGCGATGAATACGACACCGCTTTTTTCGATAAGCGTAGCAAGTTTCTGCACTACCACGCCCGCACCCTGATTCTGAATAATCTGGAATATGATCATGCCGACATTTTTGCAGATCTGGAGGCGATTAAAGTCCAGTTCCATCATCTGCTGCGCACTGTGCCGGCCAATGGCGCAGTGATTGTCAATGCAGATGATGAGAATATTGCGGATGTGTTGCGCCGGGGTTGCTGGACGCAGGCGCTTGCGTTTGGTCGCTATGATCAGGTCGAAGCGCCGTGGCAGTGGCAGGCGCTGGCCGATGATGGTTCGTCGTTCCGGCTCTATCATCGTGGCGAGGCTGTGATTGAAGCCTCTTGGGGTATGATCGGCTTACACAATGTCGCCAACGCCTGTGCTGCGGCGGCTGCGGCGAGTTCGTTGCAGGTTGAGATGGATGTGATTGCGCAGGCGCTGCAGTCATTTTCCGGTATCCGGCGCAGAATGACGCTGGTAGGGGAGGCGGGCGGCGTTAAGGTGTTCGATGATTTCGCTCACCATCCCACGGCGATTGCCGGCATAGTGTCGGCGGCCAGAGCCAGTATGCAGCGGCAAGGGGAGTCCGGGCGATTGTGGGTGGTGGTGGAGCCGCGCTCCAACACCATGCGCACCCGGATTCATCAGCAGAGGTTGCCATGTTGTTTTGATGCGGCGGACAGGGTGCTGTTTACCCCGCCATCGGCGCGCAATCTGCAGCCCGAGGAGGTTCTCGATGCCGCTGCAGTATGTGATGCAATTGGACCCCATGCCGAACTGATTGCCGATGTCGATGGCATTGTCAGCCGAATAGCTTCTGCCGCCGGAGACGGGGATCAGGTGCTGGTGCTCTCCAATGGCGGATTTGACGGGATCCATCAAAAACTGCTGCGGGCGCTTTCACGCTAATCACCGTTTTTTGTAAGTTGATTGCATATTTGCTAGTATGCCGACGCTTTTGATTTTCACTCACAAAAAAAACGGGGAGAAGAATATGCCAGCTACTTTGAACAATATTGCCAAACAGGGCGCCAATGGATCAGCCATGATGCCGATTATTCAGGGCGTTGGACGCGCTGCGATTGAGATTGCAGCGGTGCTGCGCGGCGCGGTCTTTCGCGGTGCGCTTGGAGCGGCTGGCGGTGAGAATGTGCAGGGCGAGCAGCAACAGATGCTTGATGTGCTCTCCGATGATATTTTTCTTGAGGAGATGCGTTCAACCGGTTTTGTCTGCGCGGTCGGCTCCGAAGAGCAGGAAGAGCTGCTGGTGATCGAGGAGTACGCCCATGCCGATTATCTGGTGCTGGTGGATCCGCTTGATGGTTCATCCAACCTGGATGTCGATGGCCCGGTCGGCACGATTTTTTCTGTGGTGAAGCGCAAGTCGGCCAATAGTGAACGCCCGCATGTTTCCGATACGCTGCAGTCCGGTAGAAATGTGGTGGCTGCCGGTTATGTGCTCTATGGCCCGTCCACCATGCTGGTCTGTTCGGTGGGCGCCGGCGTCAACGGTTACACCTTTAATCCCGCTAATGCGCGCTTTGAACTGAGTCATGCCGATATGCGTATTCCGGCGACTGGCGGCTATTATTCAGTCAATGAGGCCAACAAGGATAAGTGGAAGGATGATATGGGCGACAACCTGCGTCGATTGAAAGCCGAAACAGGTCTCGGCATGCGTTATGTCGGCGCCATGGTGGCCGATATGCATCGCACCATTCTCAAGGGCGGCGTATTTTTCTATCCGGCCGATGATAAGAATACGACCGGTAAGCTGCGGCTGTTGTATGAGGCGATTCCGATGGGCTTTATCATGGAGCAGGCGGGTGGAAAATCCATGAGCAAGGGTATCGCCGTGCTGGATATTGAGCCGGAAGCGCTGCATCAGCGCGTGCCTGTTTATCTGGGCTCTGAAGTCAATGTCGATACGCTGCTCGGCTAACACTTGACGCAAAGCAGCGTCTTTCTCGAAACGTATTTAAGGGAAATCGGCGTGCAGACGCCGGTTTCCCTTGTAGTTTCAGGTGAGGAAATATCAAGTGGCGAGCAAATGGCATCGGCTGATCAGGCTCAAGCTGCCGGGACTGAATTGCTTCATGCGGAACCGGCGCGAGTTGAAATGCCTGCAGCGGCGGATGTTGTTGCGTCAGCTTTATCTCCGGGGGCGGGGGCGACATCCGAGCCTGCACCGTTAAAAACGCTGCAGGAACTGTCTCGGGAAGCTGCGGACTGTCGACTCTGCACACTGGCCGAGACGCGCACCAGCGTGGTTTTCGGTGTAGGCGACCCGCAGGCGGATCTGGTGTTGATTGGTGAAGCGCCGGGTCGCGATGAGGATCTCAGGGGGGAGCCGTTTGTCGGGCGCGCCGGCCAGCTGCTGGATCGGATGTTGCAAGCCATCGGGCTGGATCGAAAGCGTGTCTATATCATGAATACAATCAAGTGCCGGCCGCCGAACAATCGCGATCCGAAGCCGGATGAGGTGCAGGCCTGCAACCTCTGGTTTGAGCAGCAGTTAAATATGTTGCAACCGAAAATGATCTGTCTGCTGGGCCGCGTGGCGGCGCAGACGGTGCTGGAAACGGATGCGTCGCTGGGATCGCTGCGCGGCAGATGGCATGATTATCGTGGCGTCCCGACCTGGGTGACCTATCATCCGGCCTATCTGCTGCGCTCGCCGCAGCAGAAAAAGAAGAGCTGGCAGGATATGCTCGTCCTGTCGAACAGGTTGCGTGGATGATTTTCTTTTTGGCGATTGCGGTTAACGCGTGGTATTTCTTCTATCTCGATCTGAGCCTCACCTTTTTACTCATTGGCGGTGCATTCTGTCTGGCGATCTGGCTGATCTACAGACACGCCTTCATCCATTTCGACGGCGCGGCTGAGAATCCGATCGTGGTGTTGGGTATGACCACTGGCGGCATCGGCATGCTGTTTGCCTTGATTTCAATTGCGATAATCGAGTTGTCAGCCTGATGTTCAGTGCGATGAAGCTAACCACAGTTTTTTGGATGAGAATGTTGTCACTAAGTAGAGATGACTGTCATAAAAAAAGCCACCGGGAGTGGATTCCGGTGGCTTTTTAGGCGTAGCGCCTGATCGATATCAGCTGCTGGGATGTCAGCTGCTGGCAGGTACTATAGACTACTCCAAAGCTTACTCTTCTTCGTTATAGTTATATTCATCCGAATCAGCAACCATTATGGCGGCTGCAGAGGCGGCAATATGCGCAGCGGTAGAAATTCCGCCCGAAGCAGTCGGGTTTGCAGCAAACAGAGCATTCACTGAGCTGCCGCCGGCAACTGTAGAGACTGCGATCAAGGCCGGGCCATTAGGTTGTGCGGCAGTTCCCGCCAGGGCGCTGGCGCCACCGGTAGCGGGCGTGATGTTTGTCTGGATACCCAGCGCGGCCAACTGAGAGCCATTTAGCGCAACCAGTTGATTGGTGTTTCCAGCGCCTGCAGCGGCGTTGGCTCCGGTTGCAGTTCCGGCATTATTGCCTCCGCCAGCGACTGGTGAACCGAGCGTGACGTTATTGGAAATGTTGACGCCTGCGGCAGCATTCGCAGCATTCGCAGCATTCGCAGCATTCGCAGCATTCGCAGCATTCGCAGTCACTGAACCAATTGCACTGCCAATGGCCTGTTGCACATCATCCACATCATCGAAATCATTGGCTATTGCAGCTTGT
>JALUYG010000305.1 GCA_027013105.1 Mariprofundus sp. | reverse complement strand
TGTCGGATTCGCACTGAAGTTCACCGTCTTTGCTGCAGGCGTTCCATTTTCACTGGCCATTCACGCCTTTACCGTTGGCGGCATCGGCATGATGACGCTGGTCATGATGTCGCGCATATCGCTGGGGCACACCGGGCGTGACATCAATCGGCCACCGGCGGCCGTTGGGCCGATTTTTTCCATCCTGTGCGGCGCTGCGTTGGTGCGGGTGCTGCTGCCGCTGCTGTCTGAAAGCCACTACCTGCTCTGGGTCGGCCTGTCGCAGATGCTCTGGATTGCAGCCTTCGCCCTGTTTCTGTATCGCTATATTCCTATCCTGATCCGCCCGCGCATCGACGGACGTCCCGGCTGAATCCGAATATTCAAGGATCATCCCGCAACCGTCATGGCGGAGATGGCTATGGAGGGGGCTGCGGTGGAGCCGAACCAGGTCAGGTCAGAGCCGACCATGGCGATGTTGGCAAACATGTCGTTCAAATTGCCGGCGATGGTAATGCCCTGAACGGGACGGCTGATCCGGCCGTTTTCGATCAGAAACCCGCTTGCGCCGCGGGAATAGTCGCCGGTCACGCCATTCACGCCGAAGCCGATCAGTTCGGTGACCAGCAGGCCGTGGTCCAAGGCTTGAAACATCTCTGTCTGTGTCCGTTGGCCGGCATGCCAGATCAGATTGGCGCAGCCGATGCCGATATCGCCGGTCAGCCCGCGTGAGGCGCTGCCGGTTTCGGGCTGGCCTAATCGTTGGGCGACATAGCGATCGGTCAGAAAGGTGTTCAGCCGCCCCTGTTCGATGATGCTGTTGCGCGCGCAGCGCGTGCCTTCGCCGTCGAACAGGCGATTGCCCATGCCGTCGGGATGGTCGGGATTGTCTTCGATATCGACAAAATCGGGAAAAATCGACTGGTTCAGTCTATCGGCCAGAAACGAGCGCTGTTGCAATACGGCGCGCCCGTTGATGGCGCTGACCAGATGGCCGAGCAGCGATGTGGCGGTGCGCGGCTCGAATATCACCGGATATTCGCCGCTATCGATGCTGCCCGGATGCAGACGGGATACGGCGCGGCTGGCGGCCTCTTCGGCGATCTGTTGTGGCGAACGCAAGTCTGCAGCGTGAAAGGCGCGATGCCAGGCGTAATCGCGCTGCATGCCATCGCCGCTGCCGGCAATCACCGATACGCTCAATGAGGCCGACGCCCTGGCGTATTCGGCGGCGAAGCCATCGCCGGAGGCGTAGGCGACGCGGGTGCTGCCGAAGCTGGCGTCAGCGCCTTCGCTGTTGCTGATGTCGGCGGAATAGTGGCGGGCGATCTCTTCGCATGCCGTGGCTGCGTCTTTGGCCTGCTCCAGATTCCAGCCGGAATCGCTGTGGTCATGGCGCTGCTGCCAGGTTGTCAGTTCATCTGCACTCGGGTGGCTGGCGCCGACCGGCGGCACGGCGTCCGGATCGGGCTCGGAAATGCGCGCCATGGCGACCACCTGTTCAGCCAGTTGGTTTAAGCCCGATTCGGATACATCT
>JALUYG010000304.1 GCA_027013105.1 Mariprofundus sp. | reverse complement strand
CGCTCCGCATGTCAGCCAGGCCATGATCGATGCCTATCTGTTCCTCAAAGGCAGCCGGGCATATTTACTGGCCATGTGGAGCAAGCGTGACGATTTTAGCAACTATCAGCGTGATTTTTCCGACATCGCCCATAGTTTTCGAAATTATGATGCCAAACGCGATGGCGGCGTGCCCCGTATCGCCCTCTACCGCTGGCATGCAAATGACAGCTGGGAGAAGCTGGCTAAGCGCAGCCACCATATCCTTGGTCGTTTTACAGCCGCAAAACTGGCCGCACTTGACGGCATGGATCGCTCTGAACAGCCACAAGCCGGTCAAGTCATCAAAACGGTACAATAGCACAGCATAAAAA
This sequence comes from Mariprofundus sp., assembly GCA_027013105.1. Lineage (GTDB taxonomy): Bacteria > Pseudomonadota > Zetaproteobacteria > Mariprofundales > Mariprofundaceae > Mariprofundus. Next base: position 1,175 of record JALUYG010000304.1, on the reverse strand, counting down.
AGTGGGGCATACTCGCCCGGTCGGCTCGATTCTTGCTGTCGATGATCGACTCATCCTGAACGGATTCCAGGAGGAACCATGGCTCGCATACTCGTTACAGATGATTCAAGTTTCCTCCGCCGCCGTACCTGCGCAATTCTGAAGCAGGCAGGGCATGAAATCACCGAAGCCGACAACGGTATAACATGTCTGGCATCCATTGCCGAGCAGGTGCCTGATGCACTCTTTCTTGATCTGGTCATGCCTGAAATGGATGGCTTTGAAGTACTAAAAGCACTACGCGATGCCAATTATCATTTTCCTGTCATCGTGCTGACAGCCGACATTCAGGATGCTGTCAAAAACGAATGTCAGCAACTGGGCGCTGCCGCTTTTATCAACAAACCGCCTAATGAAGCTGAAATCCGGCAACTGCTCGATCAGGTATTGGCGGATCAGGGGGCTCAGCCATGAATGTGACACCTGAACAAAAAGACGCACTCACAGAACTGGTCAATATCGGCGTCGGCCATGCCGCTTCGACGCTGAACAGCCTGATTGGCCACAAAATCCGATTGGTTGTACCGAGCATTGAAATTATCCCTGTACAAACGATTATCGATAATCCAGTCATCTCCGGCGACCAGAGCATCTCAGCGGTATCGATGGCCTTTCGCGGCACTTTCAACGGCAATGCTGCACTGATGTTCCCTCTCGAATCCGCCAGTACGCTGGTCTCGGTTCTGACCGATGAGGCGCCCGATTCGCCTCAACCGGAGGAACTCCGATCCGGAACGCTGGCGGAAGTGGGCAATATTCTGCTCAATGGCGTCATGGGATCGATCAGCAACATGCTGTCGGTCAGCCTCAATTACTCGGTGCCATCATATCACGAATCTGCGGTGGCCGTTATTCTGGGGCATCAGCAAGCCGAAGCGATTTTAATGGCGAAGGCTAATTTCTATGTCGATGAACTGTGTATCGAAGGCAACATCCTGCTATTCTTTGAGATCGAATCTTTCCGCGCCCTGATGAAGTCGATCAATATGGAACTTGTCATATGATCTCGGCTGAACAATTTCCGCTGCTTGATCACATCTCCAGCGGCATTGTCGCCATTGATCGACAGGCCAATATTGTCCTGTGGAACGCCCGCATGGAGCAGTGGTGCGGCCTGAACAGAGATGAGGTGCTCG
>JALUYG010000303.1 GCA_027013105.1 Mariprofundus sp. | reverse complement strand
CTCGGCGCTCTTGATAGCCATGCGGCTGGCCAGTTCGGAGACCAGAATCGGATCGGTATATTCCACCGTGCGCACCACGAATGCTTCATCATCCTTGGTGATCATACGGTGGCCGCGACGGTAACCGCCGCCGCGAGCCAGCCTGGCCTGACGCTCTTCCTCTTCCGGTGAGAGAATCTCGTGACGCTTGGCGGCATAGGCGCGCCGGGCCGCCTTTTCAGCTGGCGATAAACGACGCTGCGGACGCATGCCTCCGGGGCCGCGACGACGCTGCTGCCCTGTTGGCGGCGGCGGAGCACCGGCGCCCGGCGCGACAGCAACCGAAGGGGCGCGACGTACGCCCTGCTGGGAACCGGGCGCTCCGGCGCCCGGCCTTGCGCCTGGGCGCTGACCTCTGTTGGCGTTTTTGCGCTGGGCGGCGCGCTCATCCGAAATCTTTTTCTCAATCTGCTTGACGGACGAACTCGGCGCTTTCATGGCCGCAATCTGGGCCGGCGTCAAACCGCGTCGAATCGTGGTGCGCGGCCCTTTATGAGCCGACTGCGGGCTCCCCCTTCTGGCGCCGCCCGGCTGATTCGGCTGCCCGCCTCTTCTTGCGCCCGCAGCGGCAGTTCTGCCCTGCCCGGGTTTGTTCGCTGTTGGCCTGGCTACGGGCTGCTGCTGCTTCGCAGCATCACGCTCAGCCGCTTTTCTGGCCACAGCAGCCGCAGCTCGCCTGGCTGCATCGCCAATCTTTCCGGCTGCTGGCGCTTTCGTTGAAGGCGCGGCTGTAGTCGATGCTGATGCTGCAGGTTTCCTCGCTTCTGCCGCCGGTTTTGCCGCCGGCTTGCTCTGGCTGGCGGCTGCATCCTGTTTCTTCTTTTCCAGTGCGGCGGCGGCGCGCTGGGCTGGCGTCGCCGCTTTGCTGCGACTCTCAGCTATCGGCGCGGCCTTGGCAGTTGCGGAGCCAGCCTGTTCCGGCTTCGCTGCAGGCGCTTTTGCCACTGCAGGCTTCACCCGTACATGGCGGCGGCGCACAGCCACTTCGACTGTTCGGCCGCGCCCCTCCACCTGCGAGCCGCTGCGCGCCTGGCCGGCCAGCATCGGGCGATTCAGGGTTAATGTTTTGCCGCCCGGTTTTCCGCTCTTCGGCGCACCGGCATGAAGCGCAGCCTTGATTTTTTTCTGATCATCCGCATCCAGTGTGCTGGTCGGGCCGCTAACAGCCACATTGCAACGCACTGCAAGACGCTGTATTTCAGCCGCCTCGACGCCCAGTTCTTTTGCCAAATCCAGTATACGCTTTGCCATCTGTTCTAATTACCCTGATACCTTTGATTCATGACCATTCCGCATTGTCACGATCTGTATACGCCCATGCCAGACGCAATATTTTCTCAATCTCTCGGCCGTCGAAGCCGCTGCTCCTGCAGCATCCAGCACCACAACAGCCACATCATCGCGTCCGAACAGCTCTCCAAGCCACTGTCTGGAAGCCACATCCACCAGCTCGCTGCGGCAACCAGCCGCCGCCCGCTTACCGAGCCCGTCATCGATCTGACGAACCAGCGCATCCCCGGCATCCGCCGCCCGCAGCAACAGCAGCGGCGCATTATTCCATAGTCGGTGCATCACTGCATCCCTGCCGATGGCAGCGCATGCACGCTGCAATGAACACATGCGCGCCAACTGCTGCTGCAACACAGACTCAATACGCAGCAACAGCGCCGAATATTGCGGCAGGATAATCTTAAAATGGGCTTTCAACGCCTGCAATCGCTTGTCGTTCATACGAACCAGACACGCCTCGCTCATGCAGTGATAAACACCCCGCCCCGGCGCCTTTTGCAACAGATCCGGCCAAATCAGCCCGTCACCATCCACCACCAGCCGCAACATCTCATGCTTGGGCAACGACTGGCGACAGGCCATGCAGCGCCGCTCAGGCTGCTGCGCCCGAACCGTTTCAGTCAAACCAGCCGCTGGCTTCACGGGCGGCAATAATCAACGCCTCCGCCTGTTCGCGACTCAGCCCTTCAACAGCCTCCAGATCGTCCACGCCGGCATCGGCCAGCGCTTCGACGCTGACCATCTCCAACGCCGCCAGCTGCTCGGCAATCTCGCGCGTCATGCCATTCAGGTCGAGCAACGTCACCGCCGCATCGCCTTCAGCCTCGCTCTTTTGCAAAGCCTGATCCAGCAGCGCATTGCGGGCGCGGTTTTGCAACTCGGCGGCCACCTCGTCATCCAGCCCTTCAATCGCAGCGATATCCGCCGCATCGCAGTAGGCCAGCTCTTCCAGGCTATAAAAACCTTCCGCCACCAGCACCGCGGCAAAATCCTCATCCACATCCAGCCCCTGCTGGAAGATGCCGCGCGCCCGATCCACTTCCTCCTGACGGCGCTCCTGCTCTTCTCCGCTGCTCATCAACTCAATATTCCAGCCGGAGAGTTCCGAAGCCAGGCGCACATTCTGGCCGCGCCGCCCGATGGCAATAGCGAGATTCTCTTCACTCACCGCCACCTCGATCGTATTGCTCGACTCATCCACCAGCACGCGCTCGATCTCGGCCGGGGCCAGCGCATTGACCACAAAGGCGGCCGGATCATCCGTCCACTCGATAATATCAATTTTTTCGCCGTGCAACTCGTTCACCACCGCCTGCACACGCGCGCCGCGCATGCCGACGCAGGCGCCGACCGGATCAACCGTCGGATCGGTGGAAATGACGGCAATCTTGCTGCGCGAACCCGGATCGCGGGCGATAGCCTGAATGGAAACGGTGCCATCCTGAATCTCCGGCACTTCCTGCTCGAACAGACGCAGCACCATGCCGGCGTCCGAACGCGAGATAAAGACCAGCGGCCCCTTGGGCTGGTTGCGAACTTCGCGCAGATAGGCGCGCACCCGATCGCCCTGCCGGAAGGTTTCGCGCGGCAGCAGATCTTCGCGATACATCACCGCTTCGCCGCGTCCCAGATCGACATAAACATTGCCCCGCTCCACCCGCTTGACAATGCCGGTGATCAGTTCGCCCACGCGCGGCTCGTATTCGGCAATCACACGATCGCGCTCGGCCTCCCGAATTTTCTGGTTAATCACCTGCTTGGCAGTCTGCGCTTCAATGCGACCGAGCGGAATCGGCGGCAGCGATTCGCGGAATTCGGCGCCGATTTCGGCCTCGCTATCGAGCTCACGCCCCTGCTCCAGCGTCAGATCATTGATCTCCTCTTCCACTTCCTCAACCACGGTGCGCACATGGAACAGGCGAATCTCGCCAGTCGTGCGATCAATCTCCGCCGCTATATTTTTACCCGGATAGGTTCTGCGCGCGGCGGTCTTCAGCGCCTGCTCCATCGCTTCCAGCACCAACTCCCGCTCGACTGATTTCTCACGCGCAACCGCGTCCGCCACCTGTAATATCTCTACATTCATGATCGTCTTCTCACTACTCCGATTCTATCTTGCAACCCAAAAAACATCATTTTTTGCTTTTCTGGCTGACTTCCTTCCAGTTAATCGCCCGAACCACTCTGTTCACATCGGCCATATCAACCACAATTTCCCGCTCACTGGCCGCCTTACGCTCACCGGGGATCAGCAATTTGAAAGCGTTTCCACCTGTATCATCGGCCGGGCCAAGATTTCTACCTTCCAGGCTGCGCCCATCTTCAAACGATACGCGAACCCATTCGCCCTTGTAACGGTTAAAATCCGCTTCGCTCTGCAACGGCCAGTCCAGCCCCGGCGATGTCACCTCCAGCCGGTATGCGCCTTTAATCAGATCTTCCGCATCCAGTTGCAGCGCCAGCCCGCGACTGATCCGCTCCAATCCGTCCGAATCGATGCCGCCGGCGCAATCCACCACCACCCTGACCAGCTGGCTGCGCCCGCCGCCGCCGAGGCTCACCTTCAGAATATCGACATTCAATTCGTCCGTAATCGGCTGCAAGAGTGATGCAATAACAGATTCCAAAGCCTTGACCACCTTCAAAAAACAAAAAAAGCGAGCCGCAGCCCACTTTTAAAACGAGGCGAATAGTAGAAGCCTGTCGCCATAAAAGCAACAGCCCAGCTACTGCGATGCAAGCCACTGCGCAAGCGCATGGATCTGCCGATCATTCAGCGGCCCACCGCGGCGCAGGGAAAAGCCGGGCATATGCTGCGAACCTGCGCCATCGGCAATCACATGCGTCAGCATCGCCTGATCGTGATGCGCCTGCAATGACGGCCCCGCCGCCCCGCCGCGATCAGCGCCATGGCACATCGCACATACAGCCCGGTAGATTGCCGCGCCTTTCACCCGGCCGGCGGCCGGCGCAAAATGACACCTGGCGCACTTGCCCTTGAAAATACTGCGTGATGAAGCGTCCAGATGCGGATTGGGATCAACATGCAGCGTTACCCACGCCCGGCTACGGCGGCCGGCGTCATCGGTGAGCTCCACCCATTTTTTGGCATCGCCCTGTTTGGCAAAGGTATCGACAACCACTTTAATGCGCGTAAAGCCGCCCGGCATCAGCAAGCGCTGCTCCGGTTCGGCCACGCTGCATCCGCAGGAGGTCTGCACTGCAGTGATGTTGGCCATCGCATCGCCGGCATTGCGCACGCGCAAAAAACCGACGGCCTTTTCACCCTCTTTCACCGTACCGATATCGACATGATCCGGCTCAAAAACCAGCACGGAATCCGCCACGAATGCCTGCTTCGGCGACAGCGTGTGAGATAGTTGCGCCTGCTTGCAGGCAGGCGGCACAGCGGCAACCAGCAACAGCAGCCACGCAGTCGCCTGTTTCATAGCCATGGCTTCAAACACTCCGGCACAGCCTGTTCTCCATGCATCATGGCCTGCAACTCCCGCGTATCGCACTGCAGCAGCGCATCAATAGCCGACGAAACGCCCTCGGCAGTCATATCCGCCTGCAACAACCCGCTCAGCCAGGCATCGAGTTCCAGCATGCCCTGCCGGTTCAGCCGGTAGCGCATGCGACGCATTGCCATTTCCCTGTCTTGCATGGCGCCATGCTATCGACTCCCTGCAATGCGGCAATCCTGGCAAACGCAGCGGAAGTCATCTGCGCGCGGATATCAGGCGCTGACGTTTTTTTTCAGCTAACGCAACACGATACTGAGAACGGATTGGGGGCGTGTTCCTGAAAAGACGCTTACCCGAAATTCACCTATCTCCGCCCAGAATCAACTCGCCGCGCAGGGATTGCCCGTAGGCCTCGGTAATGCGCACCGGCATGATCTGCCCGATCTGGCGCGGCCGCCCCTTAAAATGCACGATTTTGAAATCGGGCGTGCGGCCCTGCATGTCGCCCGCTGTCCGGCTCTCTTTTTCCACCAGCACATCCAGCCTGCGCCCCACCTGCCGGGCCATCGCTTCACCAGTCTGTTGTCGCATCAGGGATAACAGCCGCTGCAAACGCTCATCCTTGACCGCTTCCGGCACACTGTCCTCGGATTTGGCCGCCGGGGTGCCGGGGCGCGGACTGTATTTGAAACAGAAGGCCGAGTCGTAGCGCACGTGGCGCACCAGTTCCAGCGTGGCCTCAAAATCGGCGTCGCTTTCGCCGGGGTAGCCGACGATAAAATCGGACGACAGCGCAATCTCCGGGCAGTGCTGACGCAGCAGATCAATCCTGCGATAATAAGCGTCGCGATCATGGCCGCGATGCATGGCCTTGAGCAGCACATCGGAACCGCTCTGCACCGGCAGATGCAGATAGGGCATCAGCTGCGGAATCTCGCCAAAGGCGACGCACAGCTCGTCGGTCATCTCCATCGGGTGACTGGTGGTGAAGCGCAGCCGCTTAAGCCCCTCCAGTTCGGCCACGGCGTAGAGCAGCATGGTGAAATCCCACTCCTCGCCATCCGGGCCTTCGCCCCGGTAGCCGTTCACATTCTGCCCCAGCAGACTGATTTCAATAACGCCATTCGTCAGCAACTGACGGCATTCATCGAGAATATCGTTCACCGGCCGGGAGAGCTCCGGGCCGCGCGTATAGGGCACCACGCAGAAGGTGCAGAATTTATCGCACCCCTCCATGATGGTGACGAAACCGGAAAAACCGTGGCTTTCGGCTTTGGGCAGATGATCGAACTTCTCAATCTCCGGCATATCGGTTTCCGTCAGCTTGACGCGCCGACGGCGAATCTGCTTCACCATTTCGGGCAGGCGGTGGTAGGTCTGCGGCCCGAAGACGATATCGACGCAGGGGGCGCGTTTCTGGATGCGCTCGCCCTCCTGCTGGCCGACGCAGCCGCCGACGCCGATAATCATATCCGGGCGCTTATCCTTCAGCAGTTTATAACGCCCCAGCTCGGAATAGACCTTCTCCTCGGCCTTTTCACGCACGCTGCAGGTGTTCATCAGAATCACATCGGCATCTTCCGCCCTGCCGACCAGACGCAGGCCGTAGGCCTGTTTCATCATATCGGCCATACGTGAGGAGTCGTATTCATTCATCTGACAGCCGTAAGTTTTGATAAACAGGGTGTCGAGACTTTTCAGGTTGTTATTTTGCTGTTTCATGGGCCGCGCACGCTAAATGGCTCTTTCGGCGCAGGCAAACGCTCAGGCGCTGAAAACCGCCTGCATCTCTTCAAAACCGTCTTCCAGCTCCACTTCGACAGCAGCCAGATGGGTCTCATTGAGCCCCAGCCGCTGCACAGGCGGATAGTGCAGTGCATCAATGCCTTCGGGCATGTCATCGAACGGCGGCTTATGGCCGCCCTCAGCCAGTAAAAACTGCACGGCATCGACAATATCGATGAGATTCTCACGCGGGCGATCATCCGCCTCGACGCCATGATGCGAAGCCAGCGAGATGAATGCATCGGGCATCTCCCAGTAAGTCAACAGGCGGCCGCCCATCTCTCGATGCAACTGACGTAAAATGGCGTGACTCTCCTCGCCTCTGCAACGGGCGATCTCATCCGGCACCGCGCAGATAATAGCCGACACCCCGATATCAAACAGCATGCCGGCCATAAAAGCATCTTCCGGATCCACGCCGCCGACCAGCCGGGCCAGATGCTGGGCGGCCACCGCCACCAGCAACGAATATTGCGCCCCTTCCCGAAGCAATGATTGCAGCGCCCTGTCTTTGACAGCCATGTGAAGCTGGGCGGAGATGGCGGTCATCAACTGCAAGGTTCGACGCCCGCCAAGGCGCTGAATCGCCATGGGCAGGTTACATATCTCATAGCTGCCGCTCTTAAAGCGGGCGCTATTGGCGATGCGCAGCACCGTGGTGGAAAAGGTGGCGTCCTGAGCGATCACTCTGGCGATATCCGCCGCGCCTTTCTCCTCGTTCCGGACAATTTTGCGCACCTCAATCACCGCCTCGGGCAACACCGGAAGACGGGCGTTCCCGTCACGGAACCGTCGCCGAATCTCCTCGGCTATTTCGTATGCATCCCTGTTCATGCTTCATGCCCCATCAATTGATAAATATCCTCCACGCTGCGAGAAGAGGGTGAGCGCGGCGCAATGCGGTAGACCTCTTCCACAGTCGTCAGCCCCTGCAGCACCTTATACAGTCCATCCTCCATCAGCGATAGCAAATCGGTGCTGTCACAGCTGATCTGGCGCACCTCATGCGAGGTTTTTCGCTCCAGAATCGCTTCCCGCACATCTTCATTGAGCACCAGCAGTTCATGCAGCGCCGTGCGCCCGTGGTAGCCGGTGCCGTAGCAGGTGCCGCAGCCGGTACCGCGATAGAAGGTGTGATTGCGCAGCGTGGCGTCATCGATGCCGATCAGGTTGGCAATGCGTTTGTTCGGCATGTAGGCCTGACGGCAATCCGGGCAGATGGTGCGAATCAGCCGTTGCGCCAGAATGCTGACCACGGTGGAGGAGATCAGAAAGGTTTCAATGCCCATATCAATCAGGCGTAACAGCCCGCCAATCGAATCTTCAGTATGAAAAGTGGTCAGCACCTTATGTCCGGTCAGCGCCGCCTGCACGGCCACCTGGGCCGATTTGCGATCGCGCACCTCGCCCATCACAATCACATCCGGATCCTGTCGCACCACGGCTTTCAACGACGCATCAAAACTGCGGCCGGCGGCGCTATCGACCGAACACTGAATAATGCCGGGCACAATATATTCCACCGGATCTTCGACGGTAATGATTTTGGTCGTGGGACGATTAAGGTAATCAATGGCCGCATACAGCGTGGTCGTTTTACCCGAGCCCGTCGGCCCGGTAATCAGAATCACGCCGGTCGGCACATCCAGCGCTTCATGTTTGAAACGCTCCAGCAGACCGCTGCTCATGCTGATCTGCTCAATGCTTTTCAGGCCGCCTGAGCTGCGCAACACGCGCATCACCATATTTTCGCCATACAGCGTCACATAGGTCGAGACTCGGAAATCGACCTTGGCATGGCTCACCTCGCGCGTAAACCGGCCATCCTGATGACGGCGGCTATCGGAGATATCCATTTCGGCCAACACCTTCAGGCGGGCAATCACCCGTTGCGCCAGTTCAGGCGGCAGGTCCATTTTATGAATCAGCACGCCATCCAGCCTCAACCGGATACGCGTCATCCTGTCCAGCGGTTCAATATGAATGTCGCTGGCGTTATCCCGAATGGCAGCCAGCAGAATGCTATCCACCACATCGGCCACCTGATCATGCTGCTCCGCCCCCTTGCCGCTGGCCGCCTCCAGCTTGCCGAGCATGGAGAGCAGCGCGCTTTCCGCTGCGATAACGGTCACAACCTCTTTGTTGAGTTGTCGCTTAATCTCATCGATGGCCGGGTTATTCAGCGGATTGGCCGTGGCGACAGAGACTTTGCTTTCACTCGACTCATAGGGAACAGCCAGATTCATCTTCATAAATTTTATGGGAAACCTGCGCAGCAGTTCACGGTCCACTGTATCCAGATCAATATGAATCAGCGGCAGATCCAGCTGTTCGGATAAGGCCTGCGCCAACTGCCTGTCATCAATCAGACCCAGTTCGCGCAGCACCAACCCCATGCGCTTGCCGGGCGATGTCGCCAGCGCCTTTTCGGCCTGCTGCAACTGATGCAGGGTGATATAACCCAACTCGCAGATCAGCTCCCCGATACGAAAACTGCGGCCATGCTTGCGAATCAGACGGCGGTGTTCATCTTCGGTGAGCATCCCCAGTTCGACAAAAATGGTCGATAGCAGCTTGCTCTCGCCCAGCTTCTGTTGCACCCGCATGGCTTTTTGGACATCT
>JALUYG010000302.1 GCA_027013105.1 Mariprofundus sp. | reverse complement strand
ACGATCGGCATCGCTGTCTGCAGGAAAATGCACCGTGGCTGTACGATCCACAAGGTTCACGCTGGCCTGCGCCACGCCTTCCACGCCGGCCAGCGCCGCCTCCACCTTGCTGACGCAGCCGGCGCAGCGCATGCCATCAATCGCGAATCTGATCGTTTGTTGTTCAGCCATGCCCAAACCTGCTCCTGTAACCGTTCGCTACAATATTGCGCCAAAGACTCTTCGCATCACGCAAATACGCAACAAAGCATAGGATTAGCGGGACAGAAAGTGAACGAACGGCGCCAGGCTCACATAAAGTATAAACAGCGCCATGATCAGCAGCAGCATAAACTGCAGAGGGTTTTGCCTGATTTTACCGGCCAGCGTCAGCTGCCTGCCTTCACGTTTTAACTGTTGGTACGCTGCCCGGCTGCGCGCCGCCCGCTGCTGTTGATATGTCGCAATCAGCGCATTCGCCTCATCCAGTTCAGCCCGATCATAGAGCCAGATGGCCGGCTCGGAAACGCCCCACCTGCCGGCTTTGGTCTCATAAAATGCAATGGCATGCTCCTGCAACAGCTGCCGAACATCCGCCGCCTCATCTTCGGGCACGTTTCTCAATGTAAATAATTTTGATGCCATTTTTTTCGCCTTTTCACCAACCACTCCAAACAAGGATATGCTTCACGACGCCACTGCCATTGCAGAATAAACCATTGACATAAAAAGTATGCCAAATTAGTGTGTATTATTATTACACATGGAGGCAACCATGGCTCATCGCGTCAATTTCATATTGGATAATCATGTTTGGGATGCGCTGCAGGATATTCCCAAGGGGGAACGAAGCAAGCTGGTCAACCATGCGGTTAGCAATGAACTACAGGCATACAGACGAAAAAAAGCAGCCAGAGCGATGGATCAACTGCGCAAAGAGATGAAGCCTGCTGATGGCGCATCGGAAACGTGGATCAGGCAGGACAGGGATCATCATTGAAAACAATCATCCCTGATGCATCCGTATTATTGAAATGGGTGGTGCCGCCAGCCAACGAACACCATGTTGAGCAAGCCATCGCGATTCGCGACGCCCTGCTGGATGGAAGGATCAGACTTTTGGTTCCCTGGCTGTGGTATTACGAGGTTGGCAACACTCTGGGCAGGAAATATCCGGATTATGCAGACGCCTTGCTATCCAACCTGATCGACATGGACATGGAAAACCTGTCGCCAGATAAGGCCATGCAAACCGTCATCATTCAGCTGGTCTCACGCTTTCAGGTCACATTTTATGATGCTGCTTATCATGCACTGGCGATCAAACAGAACGGTGTGTTTGTCACTGCTGATGCAAAATATATCCAGAAATCCGCCTCAGCCGGGCATATCATGCACTTGAAGGACTGGACGGGTTCAACTGCGTAGAAGGGGGAGTAGGAATGAACATACTTTTATAAAATCCACAAATCGACGCCACATTTTGCACAGGCATCTTTCGCAAGGGATTAATGCGCAGCTCTGACAGACAATAAATACTCCTTGGGCGTTTACACTTTTAACTGGCTGCTTGCACTGC
>JALUYG010000301.1 GCA_027013105.1 Mariprofundus sp. | reverse complement strand
TTTTCAACATTTGGATATGTTTCCAGACGCCGGCGCGCGACAGCCCCAACTCGGCAGCCAGTTCATCACCGGATACGGGGCTCTTGCTCATGCCGAGCCGGGTCAGGATATGTTCACGCGCCCGGTTCATGGCTGTTTACAGGCTGCTGACACGCATGGAGAGATCGAGCGCCGGGGCCGAGTGGGTGATGGCGCCAATAGCGATACGATCAACGCCGGTGTCGGCATAGGCGCGGGCATTGGCCAGCGTAATATTGCCGCTGGCTTCCAGCAAAATCGACGCCGGCACCAACTTACGGGCCGTGGCAACCATGTCGGGAGCCATATTATCCAGCAGAATAATATCCGGGCAGGCGAGAACGGCCTCTTCGACTTCTGCCAGCGTTTCGCACTCCACTTCAATCCAGACCGCATGGTTGTCGTTATGCCGGTAGCAGGCATGAATGGCGTCGGTGATCGAGCCGCAGGCCTCGATATGGTTTTCCTTGATCAGCATGCCGCTTTGCAGATCCATGCGATGATTCACGCCGCCGCCGTGAATCACCGCCTGCTTTTCCAACTGGCGGAAAGCGGGCGTGGTTTTGCGCGTATCGGCAATTTTACAATCGGTTCCCGCTACGGCATCGACAAAGGCGCGAGTGGCCGTAGCGATGCCGGAGAGATGTTGCAGGAAATTCAGCGCCGTGCGTTCCGCCGCCAGCAGGGCGCGCATCGGTCCATTCATCTCACAGACGATCTGGCCAACCTCAACCCTGTCGCCATCACTGGCTTTCCAGTCGCAGGCAATAGCCTGATTGACTGCGGAAAACACGGCATTTGCGACCGCAACGCCGGACAGCACGCCAGCGGCTTTGGCCGTGATGCAAGCCGAGCCATGCAGGTTGGCAGGTAACGTGGCAGTGGCGGTCAGGTCGTTCAAGGCGGCATCTTCAGCCAGCGCCAGTTCGATTAGTGGGAAAACATTCATCTGCCCGACTCTATGAGTCCGACCGACTCAGGACAATTTTTGTTTCCCTGGATGGGCGATGATCGGAAACTCAGACTTTACGACTGCAGGTTGGTATAAGGCCGGAAATTCAAGGAAGATTGTGCTGTGTGCTTTGACCGCCGTATCTTATGACCCAAATGAGGGCTGGGGAGAGCGAGGCGAATGGAAGTCCCTCTCGATTCAACTGGTTAGCTGTATGTTCTCACGACACTCTCGGATAGAGGACACGATATCTTCTGAGGGTACTCCAAGATCAACACTGATGACATCAAGGGTTGATTTTTTTTAATACTCGCAGGCTTTATATAAAATGATTCACTTGTTAGGTGCCGCACTGCCACTCCGTGAAGTAATCGATATTGATTAGACGCCCAACGAGTGAATTAAACTCACTGTCTGAACCATAGGCTGCTACCAGAGATTCGAATTCGATTACCTGGCAGTTATTAGACAGCCGGGGTGCTTGAGCCTCCTTCCATTTCTCAATAATAGCTTTTCTAGCTACTAGCGCCCATGCTGGCGATACAGTGAACTGTCGACCTTGCCACGATACGCTGAGGCAGTGGCCCTTA
>JALUYG010000300.1 GCA_027013105.1 Mariprofundus sp. | reverse complement strand
GGGGCCAGGTCTTTTTTATTCAACACCTCCACAATCGGCGGCGAGAAATCGCCCACCAGCCCCAACTGCTCCAGCGTGTCGCGCACTACTGCCGCCTGTTCGGACTGCATCGGGTCGGCGGCGTCGCGCACGTGCAGAATCAGATCGGCCTCCACCACCTCCTCCAGCGTGGCCTTGAATGCATCGACCAGTTCATGCGGCAACTCCTGCACAAAACCCACCGTATCGGAGAGCATCAGGCGCAGATGGTCGCCGAGTTCCAGCAATCTCAGGGTGGGATCCAGCGTGGCGAAGAGTTGATCGGCCGCATAGACGCCGGAGTCGGTCAGGCGATTGAACAGGGTGGATTTACCGGCGTTGGTGTAGCCCACCAGCGCCACCGTCGGCAACGCTTTCTTTTTTCGTCCGGCGCGCTGGGTGGCGCGCATCTGTTTGATTTTTGCCAGATCCTGCTCCAGCGAGCGGATTTTGGTCTTGATCATGCGCCGATCCAGCTCGATCTGGCGCTCTCCCGGCCCGCCCATAAAACCGAAGCCGCCACGCTGGCGCTCCAGATGCGTCCAGCTACGCACCAGACGCCCCATCTGATAATTCAGACTGGCCAGCTCCACCTGCAAAACGCCCTCGCGGGTACGGGCGCGCGAGGCAAAAATCTCCAGAATCAGGCCGGTGCGATCCACCACCTTGGCATCCCATGCCGTCTCCAGATTACTCTGCTGCACCGGCGTCAACGGATGATCGACAAACACCACCTGCGCCTCATGCGCTGCCACCAGCAGGCGTACATCCTCCACCTTGCCGGCCCCGAACAGCGTCGCCGAAGCGATGCGCCGCAGGCTCACCCGCAGCGAATCGGCCAGCTTGCAATCGCTGGATTCCACCAGCAGATCAAATTCACGCGCCCGCGCCTGCCATGCATAATCGCTCAGGCGCTGGCTGGCCAGTTCCGGATGGATGCTGATCACCACATCCTGTTCAACGGCAACATTGTATATCTCACCCATTCAGCAACTTCTCCAATATCTCCTGCAACCGCCCGCTATCGCCATGCAAGGCATTCGGCGTCTGGTTGTGGAACCAGGTCACCTGGCGCTTGGCGTAACGGCGCGTCGCAGTGATGCCGTCAGCAATGGCTTGCTCCAGGCTCACTGTTCCCCGCAGGTGTGCCAGCAACTGGCGATAGCCCACTGCCCGCATGGCCGGATGCGTATCCGGCACCTGCTGTGCAATCAGCCAGTTCACCTCATCCAGCCAGCCGTTTTGCATCATGGCGTAAAAACGATCCGCCAGTCGCTGCCTGAGCATCTCACGCTCCATATCCAGCACCAGCACCGGGCAGTCGATCCGGGCTGCCTGATTCCCCTGCTTTTGCCATGCACTTAACGGTTTGCCGCTGCTCTCATAAACACACAGCGCCCGCATGATGCGCTGGGTGTCTCCGGCCTTCAGACGCTGCGCCATCTCCGGATCGTGCTGTTGCAGCAGCGCATACAGAGCGTCTGTACCTGATGCGCGTTGCAGCGCTTCAAAATGCTGGCGAACCCCCGCTTTTTCGGGTGGAATATCGG
>JALUYG010000299.1 GCA_027013105.1 Mariprofundus sp. | reverse complement strand
CTGGGCAAGCTGATCAAGCATTGGCGTCTGCAGGGAAACCATACCTACCTTTATTGGCGCCCCTGATGCGTAGCTTCCATTTTTGGACGATTTTTTTCAACTTCACCGCGGTTAATGCAATGGAGAGTGGCAGAATGATTGTTGTGATCGGAGATATCATTGTCGATGAATTTATCTGGGGCGATGTGTCGCGCATTTCGCCGGAAGCGCCGGTGCCGGTGGTTTCCGTGAATGAGATCGATCGCAGGCTCGGCGGCTCGGCCAACGTGGTGCGCAACCTTCATGCACTGGATCAAACCTCGGCCATGCTCGGACTGGTCGGCGACGACGAACCGGGGCGCTGGGTGCGTCGCCGTTTGTCGGAACTGAATTCGGATAATCGCGGCGTTGTCACCAAAACCAACGAACGCCCCACCGCCATCAAAACCCGCATCATCGCCCGCCACCAGCAGGTGGTCCGGTATGATCGTGAATGGACGCAGCCGGCGCAGAGCGACAGCCATGCCCACATGAACGCCAGCCTGAAGGCATTGCTGCCGGAGTCTTCCGCAGTGATTCTCTCCGACTACGGCAAGGGCGTGCTGACGCCGGATTTCATCACCCAACTGATTGCTCAACTCGGCGACGCCATTATCGCAGTCGATCCGAAACCGGAACATACCGACGCTTATCATGGCGCCACAGTCATCACGCCCAACCTGCTGGAAGCATCCGCCATGGCGGGCGTGGCCAATATCAATGAGGATGACCACGTAGAGGCCATTGCCAAAACGCTGCATCGCAAACTGGCGCTACAGTATGTGCTGATCACCCGCTCCGAAAAAGGCATGACGCTGTATGACGGCTCAGAAAGCCACCATATCCCCACTGCCGCTCGCGATGTCTTCGACGTCACCGGCGCAGGCGATACGGTGATTGCCGTATTTACAGCCTGCCTGGCGCGCGGCGATGATGCATTAACTGCCGCCAAAACTGCCAATCGCGCCGCCGGCGTCGTGGTCGGCAAAGTCGGCACCGCCACCGCCAGTTGGGCCGAAATCGAGGGGTTCTGAGATGTATTTCAGACACAGATGCACGCAGATCGACACAAGTCAAAAAGGTTCTTGCCTACTATGAAAATAGCCATTGGTATTCCGGCTCGTATGGGTTCTTCCCGTTTTCCCGGCAAACCATTGGCCATGCTGGCCGGTAGGCCGATGATTGCGCATGTGGTTGAGCGGGCGCAGCAGGCTGATCTGGGGCCGGTGTTTGTGGCCACCGATGATGAACGAATTGCCGAGGTCGTTGAAAAAACCGGGGCGCACGTATGCATGACCAGAGCTGATCACCCCAGCGGCAGCGATCGTCTGGCTGAAGCAGTGCAGGAGATGGAGTGCGATATCGTGGTGAATGTGCAGGGCGATGAACCGCTCATTGATCCGGCTGCCATTCGCTCGGTGGTGCAACCATTTGCCGATGACGCCTACCTGCCCATGGCGACGCTGGCCCACCCGCTGCGCTGCGAATCCGATCTGGATGACGCCAATGTCGTCAAGCTCGTATGCAACAGCAAGGGCCGCGCCATGTATTTCAG
>JALUYG010000298.1 GCA_027013105.1 Mariprofundus sp. | reverse complement strand
ATCCGCTCGGGCGTCGGCGTTGAATGCAACTGCCATTGCCCGGCAGGACCTGACGCGAGCCAAACAACGCTATCAGGTTGCTCTGGGTCAAGCAGCATCAGATGTGACGCTATCCGGGCTGACACTGCCCGTGATAGATACCAACTGGAAACCGCCGGCAGATGCTTACAAGACAGCGCTTGCATCGCGCCCCGATGTTGCAGCCCTGCGTGCAAAACAGGCGCAATTTTCTACGCAGGCTGATCTGGCCAGTGCGGCTCGTATTCCCGATGTCACATTCAGTGCAATGACCGGCCGCGAAGCGGGCGAACAACTGCTGAAACTCGGAATCACGGTGCCACTGCCCGTATTGAATAGCCATCGGGGTGCTTATCGTGCAGCGCTGGCGGAGAAAGAGCGGGTGAATACAGGGCTGGCATGGTTTGAACAGCAGCTACGCTATGCGGTGCGGAGTGCGTTGGATAACCATGCCAATGCCATGCGTGCGCTCTCCAATATGGAGGCAACAGGCATGCAGCAGAGCGCACGCAATACCATCACCCTGGCGCAAAAAGCCTATGACGCGGGGGAACTCGATCTGGAAGAGCTGGTTGTGCATATCAGGCAGGGGCTCGATGCCCGTATGACCGCGCTGGACATTATGAAGCAGGGGTGGCTGGCCCGAATCCGACTGGCCGAAGTGCTCGGTCACCCCGAATATATTCTTCAAGGAATTCAATCATGAAAATATTATTTTTAACAATGATGACGCTAATGGCGGCGACGGCGCTCGCTGCTGAATCCGATCAGCCGGGCGGCGCTGAGATAGAGAAGGTCAGGCTCACGCCGGCCCAGATCACTCAGGCCGGGATTACAACCGCCACGATGACGCGGCAATCCAGGCCGCAAACGATTACTGCGCCCGGCGTGGTCGCTTTCAATGCTTATGCCCTGGCGGATATCACCACGCTGGTTGATAGCGTGGTCTATCAGCGTCATGTGCATCTGGGCGACCATGTGAACAAAGGGCAGCAACTGGTAACGCTCAACAGCACGGCTCTGGCGCAGGCCGAGGCGGCATACCTTCAGGCCAGAGCCGAACACGTTCGCAGCAAGCAGGAGCTGACGCGGCTGAAATCGCTGGCTAGGCAGAAAATTATTTCACAGGCGCGGTTGCAACAGGCGGACAGCAATGCGCAGACAGCGTTCGCCCGGCTCGCTGCTGCAAAAGCATCACTATACTCCTACGGATTGAGCAGCGGCGATATTACCGTCCTGTTGAGGCAGGGGCGGTTGAAGCCGAAACGATATGGACTGTTGAACTTGCGGGCTCCGCATGCCGGCACTGTCGTGGCGGATGATTTCCGGATTGGCCAGCACCTGGCCGCTGGCAGCCGTCTGATGCAGGTGGTTGATGAATCGTATGTGTGGGTGGAGGTGAAAATTCCGGAATCACAGTTTACGGAAATCAGGCGAGGGCAGGCTGCCACGGTCACTCTGAAGCGCGGCGGGCGAGAATATGCCGGTCGGGTGATCAATATTCACCACCAACTTGATCCGGCTACCCGTACAGCGGGCGTGCGTTTGCAGATTAAGAACAGCGGCGATGTATTGCATCCGGGCATGTTTGTGCAGGCGAAGATATCCATTCGGCCGGCTGGTGACGGGCTCTATCTGCCCCGGCGCGCCGTGCAACGGCAGGAGGGCAAAAGCATCGTTTTTATTCGCAATCAGGGTGGTGAATTTGTCCGTCGAGTGGTTCATGTCGGTAAACCTTCGGATGGATTCGTGCCGGTGCTTGATGGTGTAAAAGCAGGCGAAACGGTGGTGGTCGGCGGCTCCTTTTCTCTGATTTCAGAGTTAATGAAATCCAGTTTTGCAGATGAAGATTAGGAGAAAAGCGATATGTTTACCAAACTGATTGATCTGTCGGTTCATAACCGTCTGCTTGTCATGCTGCTGTTGCTGGGCTGCCTCGGCTATGCCGTTTCTGTTGTTCCCAAACTCAATCTCGACGCTTTCCCCGATGTCACCAATGTGCAGGTGACCATCAACACCGAAGCGCAGGGACTGGCCTCTGCTGAAGTGGAGCAGTTGATCACCTATCCGATTGAAGCGGTGATGTACTCTCTGCCGGATGTGGAAGAGGTGCGTTCGATCTCCAAAACAGGCCTTTCGGTGATTACAGTGGTGTTCAAGGAGGGTACGGACATCTATTTTGCCAGACAACTGGTGTTCCAGAAACTGCAGGAGGCGCGTCAGAATGTGCCGGCATGGGCCGGCGTGCCGGGCATCGGGCCGAACACTTCCGGCCTGGGGCAGGTGTTCCAGTACATTTTGAAAGCCGATCCGGGCGCAGGCTATGATGCGATGACCCTGCGCGCTCTTAATGACTGGGTGGTGAAATTGATGCTGATGCCGGTGGAGGGGGTGACCAGCGTACTCTCCTTTGGCGGCGAAGTGCGTCAGTATCAGGTGCGGCTGGATCCGCAAAAAATGCTCTCGTATCAACTGCATGTGGCGGATGTGATTAAAGCTATAGGAGCGAACAACCGCAATGCCGGCGGCTGGTATCTGCCGCAGGGAGATGAGCAGTTGGTGATTCGCGGCGTCGGCTGGGTTCCCGGTGGTAAAGACGGTCTTGCAGCCATTGCGGCCATGCCGATCAAAACCGTCAACGGCACGCCGGTGCGCGTACGCGATGTGGCGACAGTGGCTTTCGGCGGCGCGATTCGTCAGGGCGCGGTCACCATGACAGAGCGCGATGCAAAAGGCGGAGTAAAGCCTCTGGGTGAAGTGGTGGCAGGCATTGTATTGAAACGCTTTGGCGCCAACACCAAAAACACCATTGATGATGTGAAAGCACGGCTCGCCATTGTTCAGAAGGCGATGCCCGAAGGCGTCACCATTCAACCATTTTATGATCAGTCCGATCTGGTCAGCAAGGCGGTATGGACGGTGGAAGAGGCGCTGATGGAAGCCTTTGTGCTGATTATTATCGTGGTGACGCTGGTGCTGATGAATATCCGGGCTGCTGCGCTGGTGCTGCTCTCTGTGCCCATATCGATTCTGGCGGCGCTGGCGCTGATGCAGTATTACGGCATATCGGCCAACCTGATGAGTCTTGGCGGACTGGCGATTGCCATCGGTATGATGGTGGATGGTTCCGTGGTCATGGTGGAAAATATCTTTAAGCATCTGGAACGCGTTCAGGCAGGCGATAAGGCCATTGCACTGCTCATCTCTGAAGCCGCCAAAGAGGTGGCCAGGCCCGTATTCTTTGCCGTGTTGATTATTTTAATCGTATTTACGCCGCTGCTATCGCTGCAAGGCGTTGAAGGAAAACTGTTCACCCCTATGGCGTTATCGATCTGTTTCGCCATGTCTGCGTCGCTGATCGTCGCGATGATGATTATGCCGGTATTGGCCACCTATCTGTTCACCAAAGGCGTTCGCCACAGGGACAGCCCGTTAATGACACCGCTGGCCAATCTGTACAGGCCGTTACTGAAAGCTGCGCTCAAGATAAAAGGGGTGGTGGTTGGCGGCGCCGCGCTGGCCTTTGTGGCGAGCATGTTTCTGGCGCCCCTGCTGGGCACCGAATTCGTGCCGGAACTGGAGGAGGGGACGCTAAATATACGCGCCACACTGGCCCCGTCTTCATCGCTGGATTACGCCAAACGCACCGGCGAAAAGCTGGAGCGTATTCTGGTGAAGAATTTTCCCGAAGTGACTTATGCTTCGGCTCGTGTTGGACGGGCGGAAATCGGCGGCGACCCGGAAGCGGTGTCCAATGTTGAAATATTTGTCGGGCTTAAACCTGTCGAGGCGTGGACAAGCGCCACGAATCGACAGGATTTGCAGGCGTTGATGCGGGCCAGGATGGAACAGGTGCCGGGTATTCTGCTGGCCTTTTCCCAGCCGATTGCGACACGCGTGGATGAGATGTTGTCCGGCGTTAAGGCGCAGCTGGCCATCAAACTGTTCGGGCCCGATCTTAAGCAACTGGCTCTCTACGGCCATAAAATCGAACAGCTTGCCCAGAGTGTGAAAGGCGCTCGCGATGTCGCCATGGAGCAGATTGAAGGGGAAGCTCAACTGGTGATTCGTCCGGATCGCAGCAAACTGGACCGTTACGGCATTCCCGTTGATGATGTAATGAATCTGGTGGCCGATGCCATTGGCGGTGCGGCTGCCGGGCAGGTCATTTCCGGCAATGAGCGTTATAATATCTATGTGCGACTGGCCAGAGCTTATCGCCAAAGCCCCGAAGCGATCGGCAATCTGATTTTACAGGCGCCAAACGGAGCATGGCTGCGCCTGGCCGATGTGGCCTCGATTGGACTGGAGCAGGGGCCGCCAATGATCAAGCGCGATGATGTGCAGCGCCGCGTGGTGATTCAGTGCAATGTGGAAGATCGCGATATGGGTTCGCTGGTGGCCGAACTGGATCAGCGCATCCAGAATGAGGTGAAGTTGCCGCCGGGCTATACGGTGGTGTTCGGCGGTCAGTTCAGGAATCAGCAACGGGCGCAGGCCCGGTTAATGATCGTGGTGCCGCTGTCGCTGCTGATGATCTTTCTGCTGCTCTATTTCATGTTTCTGTCGGTAGGGCAGGCCGCTCTGATCATGCTGAATGTGCCGATGGCGCTCATTGGCGGGGTTCTGGCGCTGTTTGTGTCGGGGCAATACCTGTCGGTGCCATCCAGCATCGGCTTTATCGCCCTGTTTGGCGTGGCTGTGCTTAATGGCGTGGTGCTGGTTGATGCGATCAACCGGCACAGAGAAGACTGCAACAATATTAATGAGGCGATTCGTCACGGCGCTGAAAGCCGCTTCAGGCCGGTGCTGATGACGGCCATGATCGCCGGCCTGGGGCTGATTCCCCTGCTGCTATCCAATGGTATCGGCTCGGAAATTCAGCGGCCTCTGGCCACGGTTGTGATTGGCGGACTGGTCTCCTCCACGCTGTTGACGCTGTTCGTGTTGCCGTGCCTGTATGAGCGCTTTAGTCGCAAGACATGAACAAGGAGATAACAATGAAAAAAATAATCTTCGTGATTATGTTATTGAGTCTGTCCCTGGTCGGTTGTACCTTGGGCTCAAATTGAACGGAGTGTGATTTGTTTCTAATAAAGGATAAGCCATGAGCCACGCCGGACATCACCATCATGCATTGAATGCGGCTTTCTGGCTGACGGCGGTGTTTGCCGTGGTGGAGCTGGCCGGCGGATTGATGGCCAATTCGCTGGCCTTGCTGGCCGATGCCGGACATATGGTTTCGGATGTCGTTGCACTCGGGCTGGCCATGTTCGCCCGCCGCATTGCCGAGCGACCAGCGCATGCGCAAATGACCTACGGCTATGGTCGCGCCAGAGTGCTGGCGGCTCAGGCGAATGGTTTGATGTTGTGGTTTCTCAGTGGCTGGATTATCTGGGAGGCGGCAGGCCGCCTGGCCAATCCGCCGCATGTTCAGGGCGCCCTTGTGTTATGGGTCGCGGCCATCGGCCTGACGATCAACCTGATGATTATGCGCTGGCTGCATGGTGATCACGATATCAATAGTCGCGCCGCCTATTGGCATGTGCTGGGTGATGCGCTCGGATCGGTCGCTGCCATCGTCGCCGGCGCGGTGATTCTGCTGACCGGCTGGATGGCGATTGATCCGCTGCTCTCATTTCTTGTGGCTGGCATTCTGGCCTGGGGCGGCTGGCGGCTGGTGCGTGAGACCATCATGGAATTGATGGAAGCCGTGCCGCATGAACTGGAACCCGAAGTGATTGCAGGCATGATTCGCGACGTTGACGGGGTGAGCGGCATTCACCACATTCATCTATGGCGACTGCCAACCGGGAGACTGGCAATCTCCGCCCATATTCACGTGGATAACATGGAAAATTGGCCCGGACTGTTGCCGCTGCTGCTGGAGAAACTCAAACAGCAG
The DNA here is from genome assembly GCA_027013105.1 of Mariprofundus sp. Lineage (GTDB taxonomy): Bacteria > Pseudomonadota > Zetaproteobacteria > Mariprofundales > Mariprofundaceae > Mariprofundus. Next base: position 3,442 of record JALUYG010000298.1, on the reverse strand, counting down.
CAGATCGAGCACGCCACTCTGCAACCGGAAAGCATGCATTGTCCGGAGGCGAGTTGGTCTGATGATTGTCACCTGCCCGACAGGCCGGGTTGCAGCGATAGGTAGAATTGTATGTTGGTAATCAACAGTTAAGTGCTTATTTCAGTAAAGCAAGCCTGGCCACGAATGACACGAATGAACACGAATTAAAAGGCAATATGCGGAAGGCGTCCTGGAGGTTTTATAATCAGTGTGAATTCGTGAAATCAGCGGCCGGGATTTTTATTTTCCTTTGCGTTCTTTGCGGCTTTGCGAGAGATGTTTTTGATTTTGTTTGTAACAGTGATAAAACCATGACTTTTCCTGTTTGGTTCCGGCTATGTTGGGTTGGGGGACCTGAGATAACGGAACGTATTTACCCTATCCATCAGAGCTTTTGCTGAGGCGGACGCGCTGAATCCAGTCGTTGCGGATGCTTAACACCTCCACATGAAAACCGGCAATGGTGAGGCAAAGCCGCCCCTCCGGAATATCGCCGAGAATGTGCACGATCAGGCCGCCAATGGTGGTGGCGATCTCTTCCGGCAGGTCGGCGTCCATCTCCTGATTGATATCGTGCAGGGCGACGGTGGCGGCAGTCACCAAAGAGCCATCGGGTTGCGGCCACATCTCCTGTTGCGGGGCGATATCCGATTCATCGTGAATTTCTCCGACAATCTCCTCGATAATATCTTCCAGTGTGATCAGGCCTTCAATATCTCCGAACTCATCGACGATGATGGCCATGTGTTCGTGATTGGTCTGAAAATCAAACAACTGCGCCAGCGCATTTTTGGTGGTCGGGATGAAGGAGGGGGTTGTCCAGATCATGGCGTCGGACAACGGTATGGCCGGTGTTTTGAGTTTGAGCAGGTCGCGCAGGTGCACTATGCCGATCACGTTGTCGGCGGCGCCCAGATAGACCGGGTGGCGCGAATGCGGCTCCCCGGCAGCTATTTTGAGGCATTCGGCCACGCTCAGCGAGCCATCCAGCATACGCATCTGCTGACGCGGGGTCATCAGCGATTTCACTGCGATTTCGTGCAGGTTTAAACTGCTGTTGAGCATCTGTTCGCGCGCCTGATCCAGTACGCCGGATTCAGCGCTGATATCGATCATGCTGGCCAGCTCCCTGTGCGTTAACGGCGTTTCCGACTGCTCCGGCACGCGCAACAGCCGCTTGAGCAGGGAGATAATGCGCATCAGTACAGTGACCAGCGGTGACAGCAGCGACTGAATGGCGTGCATGGGGCCGGCAACCTTGCAGGCGATACTTTCAGCATGCGCAACGGCGATGGTTTTGGGCAGAATCTCGGCGAACACCAGCACCACGACAGTCATGGCGACGGTGGCGTAGATAATGCCTGTTTCGCCATAGCGGGCCACGAACAGCGCCGTGGCCAGCGATGATGCGAAAATATTGACGAAATTATTGCCCAGCAGGATGGTTGATAACATGCGCTCGGGCTCTTCCAGCATCGCTTCGGCCTGTTTCGAGCCTTTGTCGCCCTGTTCGCTGCGCACGCGCAGACGTGCTCTGCGGGCGCGCGTCAGGGCAGTTTCAGAGCCGGAAAAGAAGGCCGACAGCAGCAGGAGAAAAAAGAGCGTTCCGATGCTGAACGAGAACGGGAAGCCTTCAAAACCCATGCAAGCGCGTTGTTTGTGTCATGTTAATGCATCTCAATGAATCATGGCTTTGATGAACTGCACGCCGAAATAGGCCAGCAGCAGCAGTACATAAGCGGTCAGTACGGCGCGGCTGGCGATACTGGTGGACCAGCTGGCGCGCTGCCGTTTGACCTGCAACAGCGCCAGTACGCTGAAGGAGAACAGCGCCAGCAGCACTTTGTGCGTAAATACGGCGAACTGCTGAAACTCAACCCACTGCCAGCTCAGTCCGGTCAGGATACTGGCGGCGATCAGGACGGTAGCCAGCTTGACCTGTGCGAACATATGCCTTTCGATACTTATCAGCGGCGGTAGCGCCTGCACCAGCATGGAGATCTGTTTTTTCTTCAGCGCCCGATCCAGCATGATCTGCATCGCCGCATGCAGCGCCGCCAGCGTCAGGATGGCGTAGGCCACCAGCGACAGCAGCAGGTGGCTGGTTTCCAGTAGCGAAGATGTATGCACCCAGTTGGGCGTGTGCGCTTCCGGGAAAACGGGGATCAGAAATAGCGGGACGGCGGTGATCGGCAGCAGAAACAGCCCCAGCCCCTGAATGCCGTGGCGCAGGACGCCGATGCAGTAAATGGCGTGGATCAGCAAAATCAGCGTTGCAGCGCCGGTTGCCAGTGTGAAATTGATGCCGTCGGCAGTCAGGGAGCCCAGCAGATGTATGGCCCATATGTTCAGTGTGATCGCAACAGCCATGATGCCGGCAATGCTGCTGGTCGGCTCCTGTGCCGGTTTGCGTTGCAGCGCGCCACGCCAGATAATGATGGCGCTGATCAGGGTCAGCAGGCCGGCGGCATAGAACAGAATGGATGAAGTCATGATGCGCAAATCCCTGTGGTGGTCAGTGAGTGTGGTTTAATATGGTGATCATTGATGTGATGATAAAACATGATGGCTGGATTCTTTCCGAAGTGATGGGCGAGTGCAATGGTCATCAGGGATTTATCAGCACGGCAGGCGCAGCGATGCGCAGAGAAAGCGCATCAGTGGCGCGCCGGCAGTGAAATAATCGCAGGCGATATCACTGAAATCTGCCTGTTCGATCAGCGCCGACGGCAGCCGGGCGATGGCGATGAAATCCTTGCGTTTGAGATCATCGATCAGCGGGTGGGTTTTATCGTAGCCCCGAGGCGCTGTTTTCAGACTGCTGCCGGACAAGGCGAACCAGCGGCTGAACTGCGCATTGTCCCGCGCCGCCAGCCAGGCTTGCGGCTTCTCAGCAATGGCGGTGCGAATCTTTGCCAGCGCATCGGAGGGTGGATGCCAGATGCCGACGCCGATAAAACACTCGGCCGCACTGATATGCACATAATAGCCCGGCGCATGCACATCCTTGCCCGCTTCATGGCGAAACTGGATGCCGATATTGGTTTTGTACGGGGTCTTATCCTTGCTGAAGCGGGTGTCGCGATAGATGCGCATCAGCGAGCCGCCCATTTTGCGATCGTCGGCCACAAAATGGGGCGCGAATCCGGGCAGTTTTTCACCTACCGCTGCGATAAAAGCGAGGGAGGGGGAGCGCACCCGGTTTTCGTAATCCTGTTTATGTTCGGCGAACCAGTCGCGGTTGTTGTTGGCGGCCAGTGCTTCGAGAAAGGCGAAGGTGTGTGATGAAAAGCAGTTGTAATGATCGGAGGATGAACTCATGCGCCAAAACCCCCGGCGCTCTGTAGCGGCATGATTTGTGCTTTTTTTCGCGCTCACCGTTTAGAAGCCGCTTTCTTGCCCAGATAGGCGGGGGCCATGC
>JALUYG010000297.1 GCA_027013105.1 Mariprofundus sp. | reverse complement strand
CGGTGAAGATGGCGACTGTTCAGTCAGCAAGATCAGAGCGACCTGCATCACCCTATGCGATTTCTCCCAAGGATGTGCAAGGTTGGGTGGTTTATCTGTTTTCCTCAAAATCGAAAAAATCAGCTGAGCGGGAAATACGTCGATACAGAGCCAAGGATATTAAGGCACGATATATCCGTGTGAATTCCAAAGGGAATGTCTGGTATCATGTGCTGGTCAGTGGTTTTGCGAGCGAGAGAAAAGCCGCAGAGTATAAAAAGTTCCTGAAAGAATCCTATGGTATTGATGCATGGTATAACAACAGCGCACATCGGATCACCAAAGTGGTTGCCAAACAGGTGGCAGATGCTAAAAAGAGCCGGACAAAGAAAACTGTGAGAAAGGTGCCGCAGACAGGTGCAGTAGTAAGTCATGCTGTTCGTTTCAGAGCGGTTGATGCAGATGTATGGCTTCAGATATTTGCAGCCAATAAGTCAGGCACAAGGAAGGGTAAAATGCTTAAAGAGGTATTGCTCAAGCCAGGTCAATATACAACTATCAATACATCAACAGATGCATTATGGATTACATCGGGCAATGCCCCGGCGCTGACCATTAGTATGGAAGGTAAGCTGTTGGCTGGTTATGGCACGCTCGGTTCAGGCAACAAGGTGTTGCGTAACTATCGCCTGAACATCGATAAAAACTGAGTAGTTATAGTTCGAAGTGTTTGCCGGCCAGTAGTTGCAGGCCGGAGAGGGTCAGGTGCGGCAGGTGGTGGTCAATTTCGGGCAAATCATCAATAAGTAGCGGGATCAGGCCGCCGGTGGCGATGACCGGCGCAGCATGGTAGCCGGGCTGCTGACGCAATCTTCTGATCAGGCCGGCAATGGCGTCGATGGCCGCCCAGTAGCTGCCGGACTGGATGCTGGTGACGGTGTCCCGGCCGATGAATACATCGGCGCGTTTGATGGAGACTTCCGGCAGTTTGGCGGCGCGTTTGCATAAGGCTTCCACCGCCATCTCCACGCCGGGCAGAATCAGCCCGCCGGCATAGCGGCCTTGCGGGGATACGATATCGAATGTGGTGGCGGTGCCGCAGTCCAGCACAATGGCCGGCGCACCGAAATTTTCGCGCGCCGCCACGGCGTTGACGATGCGATCTGCGCCGACCTCTCTGGGGTTTTTGTAATCAACCGCCATGCCGGTCTTGACTTCGCTGCTGCCCACCATGGCCGGGCGCTTGTTACAGATGCGCTGGCAGGCATCGGTCAGCGGCGTATCCAGATGCGGCACTACGCTGGCCACCATGATGCCGTGGATGGCATCGGCCGGCTGGCCGGACTGCTCAAACATGCCGTGCAACTGCCAGGCCAGCTCATCGGCAGTGACCTGGCGCTCGCTGGAGAGTCGCCAGTGGGTGATCAGGCGCTCGCCTTCAAACAGCCCGAACACCATCTGCGTATTGCCGATATCAGCCACCAGTAATTTCTCATGCATAGGGTTGCCTCTTTTCATCTACATTCAACATCTTTGACTCTATATTAACTCCAGATCGCCGGCGATGATGCGTTGGGTGCCGTCGGCGGTTTCCAGCAATAGCG
>JALUYG010000296.1 GCA_027013105.1 Mariprofundus sp. | reverse complement strand
ACCGACAAAATCGTATTCACCACCACTTCGGCTTCACGTCTTGTCACGCCCTGCTGCTGTTCTGCTATGATCTCAACCAATTCCGATTTTGTCATCATCTCCTCCTTGCCTGTTTTTTCGGCGCCATTCGATCCAGCAGTTTACGCTGCAACTCGATCGCCAGCGCCGAAGGCGTCGTATCTTCAGCGCTCTGGCGCGAATAGTTGCGCACGGCATCGCGCTCCTCTGCCTGCAACTGCTGCCGAATGGATAGCTCCACCTGGCGGCGTTTACGGTTGACCTCGATAATTTTCGCCTCAACCTCGTCGCCCTCTTTCAACGCTTCGTGATCGCGCGGCACTTCGCGATTGGCCAGAAAAGCGCGCACGCCTTCGGTCAGCTCAACAATCACACCGCTCGGCTTGATCTCAACCACCTTGCCCTGCACGCTGCTGCCGCGCTTGACGCCGGCCATAAACAGTTCAAACGGATCATCCGACAGCTGCTTGACGCCCAGTGAAATCCGCTGCTTCTCAACATCCACGCCGAGCACCGCGCATTCGACCTCCTGCCCCTTGCTATACGCCTTGAGGGCCTCTTCGCCCTTCTGATCCCAGGAGATGTTCTCAAGATGCACCAGCCCGTCCATGCCCTCATCCACCGGCACGAAAAAGCCGAAATCGGTGATGTTCTTGATCTTGCCATGAATATGCGAGCCGACCGGATGGGTGGAAATCCAGGCCTGCCAGGGGTTTTCGGCCACCGCTTTCAGGCTCAGACGCAGCCGGCGCGCCGATGCATCCACCTCCAGCACGGCCACATCCACCACATCGCCTTCGGCCAGCACCTGCGCCGGTTTGACATCGCGTTTTGTCCAGCTCAACTCGGAGCGATGAATCATCCCCTCGACGCCGGGTTCCAATTCCACCACGGCGCCGAAATCGAGCAACCGACGCACCGTACCGGTCAGGCGCATGCCCGGCTCATAGGTGCTGGCCACATGCTCCCACGGGTCGCTCTGCAGCGCCTTCACCGATACCGACACCTTACCCGTTTCGGCATTCAGCTTGACAATTCCAGCACTGATCTGCTGACCGACCGACAACATCTCGGAGGGGTGTTTGATTCGACGCCAGGAAATATCGGATACATGCAACAGCGCATCGACGCCGCCCAGATCGACAAAAGCGCCGAAATCGGCCATGCGCTTGACCGTGCCGGAGACTTTGTCGCCAATCCCGTACCGCTCGAAAAAGGCCGCTCGCTGCACCTCCTGCTCGGCAGCCATCGGTTTTTTTCGCGACACCACAATATTATCCGGCTTGCGACGCGCCTCCAGAATCGCCACCTTGCAGCTCTGACCAATCAGACTGGCCGTATCGACATGAAAATCGGTGTCGGCCTCCGAGCGCGGCATGAATGCATTCAGCCCGTTCAAATTGACCCGGAATCCGCCCTTCACTTCAGCAGTAATCACCGCATCTACCGCCGAGTTGTCCGCCAGAGCGCTTTCGATGGCTGTCCATGCAGCACTCTGTTTGGCGGCCAGAACCGACAAACGTACGCCGGCAGCGCCGCCGACCGACTGCACCAGCGCATCAATCT
>JALUYG010000295.1 GCA_027013105.1 Mariprofundus sp. | reverse complement strand
CTGAAGCGCTGGCCGAGATGCTGCATTACCGGGTTCGCACCCGCTACTGGGGCTATGCGCCGGATGAGAAGCTGGATCATCACGATCTGATCAGGGAGAAATACCGGGGCATCCGCCCCGCCGCCGGCTATCCCGCCTGCCCGGAGCATACGGAGAAGGGCGCGTTATGGAAGCTGCTGAATGTGCAGGAAAAGATCGGCATGCAGCTCACCGAATCCTACGCCATGCTGCCGACTGCTGCTGTCTCCGGCCTCTATTTTGCCAGCCCTGAAGCGCGCTATTTCACCGTCGGTAAAATCAACAAGGATCAGGTCGCGGATTACGCCGAACGCAAAGGCATGAGTATGGACGAAGCCGAAAAATGGCTGGCTCCGAATCTGGGTTATTAACCTATACTCTAAAAACATTTCACCACATATTGCCCTTCAATTCGCACCCATCCATAAAATCAGCGATCAGAAGAATCCGGGACGCTTGCTATTGGGCGGCGATTTCGCTAGAAAGCGCGCCCGCTCGGAAGGGCGAATTCGCACACCGTTCAATCCATTGTGCCTGGTTGATGTGATCATCACAGGAATACGGACGGTGGAGGAAAAACAATCGGAGGACTTGAATGTCTCAATTTACTATGAAGCAATTGCTTGAAGCAGGTGTCCACTTTGGCCACCAGACCCGCCGCTGGAACCCGAAAATGGCACCCTATATTTTCGGCAAACGTAACGGCATCCATATTATTGACCTGCAAAAAACACTGCGCATGGCCAATGAATCCTACTCATTCATGCAGGAACTGGCTGCAGCCGGCGGCCGGGTGCTCTATGTCGGCACCAAGCGTCAGGCCCGCGATGCGGTGAAAGAAGAGGCCTCCCGCGCCGGCCATTATTATGTCAACCACCGCTGGCTGGGCGGCACGCTCACCAACTTCGCCACTGTGCAGCAGTCGGTGCGCAAGATGAAAGATCTGCAGCGCCAGAAAGAAGAGGGCGTATTTGAACTGTTGACCAAGAAAGAAGCGCTGGGACTGCAGCGTCAGCTGGACAAACTGGAGCGTTCGCTCGGCGGCATCAAGGAGATGAACGATCTGCCCGACTGCCTGTTCGTGATCGACGTACGCAAGGAAGAGCTGGCTGTGAAAGAGGCGCAGAAACTGGGCATTCCGGTGGTCGCCGTGGTGGACAGCAACTGCAACCCGACCGGTATCGACTATATTATTCCGGGCAATGACGACGCCATTCGCGCCGTGCGCCTGTTCTGCAGCAAGGTGGCCGATGCACTGCTCGAAGGCGCAGAAGCCTGGCAACTGGAAAACGCCGAAGACGGCGAAGATGTTGTCGAAGCCATGGCTGTCGACATTGACGAAGCAGCCGCTGCATAAACATATTAATTACCACACTCACTTAGAAACGGAGATATAGAAACATGGGCATTACTGCTGCAGATGTAAAAAAACTGCGTGAAACCAGCGGCGCGGGCATGATGGATTGCAAAAAGGCTTTGACGGAAACCGGCGGCGACTTTGACGCTGCGGTGGATTTCCTGCGCAAGAAAGGGCTCTCCGCCGCCTCCAAAAAGGCCGGCCGCGTTGCTGCTGAAGGCATCGTCGTCGCCACCACCGAGGGCAACACCGGTGTTGTGCTGGAGGTCAACGCAGAGACCGACTTTGTCAGCAAAAACGACAAATTCGTCGCCTTTGCCAACAACATTGCTTCTCTGATTATCAAAGAGAACCCGGCAGATGTCGAGGCGCTCAAAGCGTTGGACTTCGACGGCGAATTGAATGTCGATCAGGCGCTGTCGCAACTGATCGCCACCATTGGCGAGAATATGAGCATTCGTCGCTTCGCACGCACCGAGGCTGAGACTGTCGCCTCCTATGTGCATGCCGGCGGAAAAATCGGCGTGCTGGTCGGCTTTGACGGCGATGTGGATGCAGCGCTGGCGCGCGGCGTCGCCATGCATGTGGCGGCGGCCAACCCGCGCTTTATCGCCCGCGACGATGTCGATGCGGACACCGCAGCGCGTGAAAAGGCTGTGCTATCGGAGCGCGCGATCGCCAGCGGCAAGCCGGCGGCGATTGTCGAAAAAATCGTCACCGGACAGATGAACCGTTTCTTTTCTGAGGTCTGCCTGCTGGAGCAGGATTTCGTCATGGACACCGATCAGAAGGTGGGCAAAGCGCTGGGCGAGGCCCGCGTTGTTAGCATGGATCGTTTCCAACTGGGTGAAGGCATCGAGAAGAAAGAGGAAGATTTCGCCGCTGAAGTTGCCGCCCAGATTCAGGATAGCTAATTGACCGTCCCGCACACAGGCAGTGAGCAGCAGCGTCCGTATAAACGGGTGCTGCTCAAGCTCTCCGGCGAAGTGTTGATGGGCGACACCGCATTTGGCATCGATACGCCCACCATCGAACGACTGGCTGGCGAACTTATTGGGGTGCAACAATCCGGCATTGAGCTGGCCATTGTCATCGGCGGCGGCAACATTTTTCGCGGCGTCGGCGATATGGCGGCCGGCATGGATCGAGCCAGCGCCGATTATATGGGCATGCTGGCGACCGTCATGAACGCCATCGCGCTGCAGGACGCCATCGAACGTCAGGGCGCCACTGTGCGCATGATTTCTGCGCTCTATATCAAGGAAGTGGGCGAACCCTATATCCGCCGCCGAGCCGTGCGTCATCTGGAAAAGGGACGCATTCTCATTTTCGGCGCCGGCACCGGCAACCCCTATTTTACAACAGATACGGCAGCCAGTCTGCGCGCTATGGAGATTCAGGCCGATGCCGTATTCAAGGGCACCAAGGTGGATGGCGTCTATACGGCCGATCCGGTCAAGAATCCAGAAGCCACCCGCTACGACACGCTGACATTTACCGAGGCGCTGAATCGGCGGCTCGGGGTGATGGATGCCACGGCGATGTCGCTGTGTCGCGACAATCATATGCCGATTGTCGTCTTTGACGTGACAACGCCCGGACAGATGCTCAGAGCCATATCGGGAGAAAGCGTCGGCACACTGGTCAAAGAGGGGTAACGCTATGAGCAGCAATATCGAAAACAGAATGCAGAAATCGATCGCGGCGCTGAAATCGGAACTTGCCACGATCCGCACCGGACGGGCCAATGCCGCCCTGCTTGATCATATCACAGTGCCTTATTACGGCTCGGAAGTGCCGGTGTCGCAGGTTGGCAACATCTCCGTACCGGAGCCGCGCATGCTGATGATCACGCCGTGGGAAAAAAGCATTCTGGGCGATCTGGAAAAAGCGATTCTGAAATCCGATCTGGGGCTAAATCCGACCAGCGACGGCGAAGTGATTCGTATCGTGCTGCCCGAGCTGACGGAGGATCGCCGCCGCGATCTGGTCAAACAGGTCAAGGCGGTGGGCGAAAAAGCCAAGGTGTCGGTGCGCAATATCCGCCGCGACGCCAATGACGCGGTCAAAAAGCAGGTCAAGGATGAAGGGCTGTCTGAAGACGAAAGCAAGCGACTGCAGGAAAATATCCAGAAAGTCACCGACCGCTTCGTAGCAGAAATCGACGAGATAGTTGAGAACAAAGATAAAGAAATCCTTACCGTCTGATGGCCCCATCCGAACAGGAGAGTGACTCCATTCTACCCTGTCACGCAGGCATCATTATGGATGGCAACGGCCGCTGGGCCAAAAGCCGTGGCAAAAGCCGGCTTGAAGGCCATAAACAGGGCGCAGAAGTGGCGCGCAATGTGGTGCGCTGGGCCGCTGATCTGGGCATTCAACAGCTGTCACTGTACGCTTTTTCCACCGAAAACTGGGAGCGACCCAGGCTGGAAGTGCGCGGCCTGATGAGCCTGCTGGCTGTTCTGCTGCCCAAAACCCTGCCCGAAATGGCGGACAATCAGGTTCGCTTCCGCATTCTGGGCGATATCTCACCGCTGCCCAACAACGTGCAAAAAGCCGTGCAGCAGGCCTGCGAAGCAACCGCCCGCCATACCGGCATCGAAGTGATCATATGCCTGAATTACGGCGGCCAGCAGGAGATCGTTGCAGCAGTCAGAGATGCGCTGCAGTGGGCCAATGCGCAGGCGGACCCGCAACAGGCGATGGCAGAACTGACTCCGGAACGCTTTCGTCAGATGATGTGGCGTCACGATATTGCGCCGTTGGACCTGCTGATTCGCACCGGCGGCGAGATGCGCATCTCCAATTTTCACCTCTGGGACGCCGCTTACGCCGAACTCTACTTTACCGACGTATTCTGGCCCGATTTCACCAGACATGATCTGCAACTGGCGCTGGATGCCTATGCATCGCGCGAGCGCCGTTACGGCCGCACCAGTGAGCAGGTTTGCAATTAAAAATGAGTGAACTGAGCAAACGCATTGTCACGGCCACCATACTGCTGCTGGCCGTTTACGGCTGGTATGCCCACACATCGAGCCCGTGGTTCGAGCGTGGCCTGGCATTGATCGGCTGGGCGGCCAGTTGTGAACTGGTGCTGCTGGTCAAACTCAGGCAACCGCTGCTCTATATCATCACCGCCATGGCTGTCTGGATCGCTTTTGCCATCGAGCCGAATATCGCCCTGTTGCTGCTGGGCTGCTTTGGCTGGTTTGCGTTATTTGTGCTGCTTTCACGCAGCAAAGTCGCTTCGTTCGGTGATTTTTTCGCCGCCATCTGGATATTTGGCTGGCTGTTTGTCTTCGCCCTTGCCATAGCGGATACACATGGTTCGGTGGCCGGAGAGGGCTTGATGATCGGCAGCTGTCTGGCCGTCTGGGCGTCGGACTCGGCGGCCTATTTTGTCGGCAAGGCGATCGGAAGACATAAACTCTGCCCGGCCATCAGCCCCGGAAAATCGCTGCAGGGCGCGCTTGGCGGCTTGCTGTTCGGTGCGCCGGTCGCCGTAGCCTGCTGGCTGCACTGGCAGGTGCTTTCGCTCTGGCCGGCGATCGCACTGGCTATCGTCACGATCGTGGCCGGCATGCTCGGCGACCTGTCGGAATCGGCGGTTAAACGCATGGTCGGCGCCAAGGATAGCGGCAACCTGCTGCCCGGCCATGGCGGCATTCTCGATCGCATCGATGCCATTATCATGGCGATTCCGGTCACATGGTTACTGTGGGGCTTGCAATGAAACGAATCACCCTGTTGGGCGCCACAGGCTCAATCGGCTGCAGCACGGCCGATGTGATGCTCAGGCACCCGGATAAATTTTCCGCTTATGCGCTGGTCGGCCACCGTAATGTGAACAAAATGGTGGAACTGGCCGGGAAGCTACAGCCGGAATGGGTGGTGATGACCGATGCCGCCGCAGCCGCTGAGATCAGCGCTCAACTGCCGGCCGGCGTTAAAGTCGAGAACAGCATGGATGCCGCCATCGCCCTCGCATCCGCCCCGCAAGTGGATATGGTGATGGCGGCCATGGTCGGTTCGGCCGGGCTGCCTGCCACGTTGGCTGCCGTCGAAGCGGGCAAACGCGTCGGGCTGGCCAACAAAGAGTGCCTGGTGACTGCCGGCCGACTGTTTATGGATGCTGCAGCGCGCTCCGGCGCCGAGGTGACGCCGGTAGATTCAGAGCATGCCGCCGTGCATCAGTGCATGCAGGGGCATGATCGCGACTCGGTGACCCGGGTGATACTGACCGCATCTGGCGGCCCGTTCCGGGATCGCGATCCGGCCACGCTGCATGCCGTCACGCCGGCTGAAGCGGTGGCCCATCCGAACTGGGATATGGGCGCAAAAATCAGTATCGACTCCGCCACCATGATCAACAAGGCGCTGGAACTGATCGAAGCGCGCTGGCTGTTCAGCCTCTCGCCCGAAAAACTCTCGGCCATTATCCACCCGCAAAGTATTGTACATGCCATGGTGGAATACTGTGATGGTTCCGTGCTGGCGCAACTGGCCATGCCAGATATGCGCATGCCCATCGCCTACGCCATGCAGGCGGAACCGCGACTGGCCTCCGGCATCAACTGGCTCGATCTGACGCAAACGGAATCGCTGAGCTTTCAGGCGGTGGATCACGCTCGTTTTCCCGCCATGCGGCTGGTTCAGGATGTGCTGGCTGGAGAAGATTCACTCTCCATCGCCTTCAATGCCGCCAATGAGGTGGCCAACGCCGCCTTTCGCAATGGCCGCATCGGTTTTATGCAGATTGTGACGACGGTTGAACAGGTATTGGCCAGGGTGGAAAATGTCCCCGTGGGCAGCCTGGACGAGGTATGGTTGCATGACGGCCATGCCAGAACACTGGCAGACGAGGTGATCGCAACGTGACTGAAATCATTCATACATCCCTGGCCTTTGTCGTGGCTATCGCTCTGCTCGTGGCCGTGCATGAGTATGGCCACTTCTCAATGGCAAGGCGGCTCGGTATCAAGGTGGAGAAATTTTCCATCGGTTTCGGCCCCGCCCTGTTTTCATGGCGTAGCCGGGATCGGGAAGTGCTGTATGTGATTGCAGCCATTCCGCTGGGCGGTTATGTAAAAATGCTGGGTGAAAATCCCGACGAACAGCAGGATGAGGCGCAGGCGACCCTCTCCGAACAGGACAGAGCCAGAGCATTCAATAACCAGCCGGTGTGGAAACGAGCGGCCGTGGCCGTGGCCGGGCCCGGCTACAATTTTCTCTTCGCCATCCTCGTCTATATGGTGGTCGGCTGGATCGGACAACAGGTGTTGCCGCCTGTCATCGGCGACGTGGCGCCGGCATCTATCGCGGAGCAGGCCGGACTGCATGTTGGCGACAGGGTGATCAGCGTCGGCGGCAGCCCGGTGCATTCATGGCAACAGCTGGAAGAGAAGCTCAAGCAGTACGTCGGTTCAACGGCGTCGCTCAAACTCCTTCGTGATGGCAGCACCATCAAGCGACAGCTACCACTGCCGGCCCAGAAAAAAGACGCGCTGCTGATGAATGTGACTGATCAGGTCGCCGGTTTCGGTCCGGGATTGGTCATTCATATTGCCGAGGTCATGGCCGGTTCAGCAGCAGAACACTACGGCCTGCGCAATGGCGATGTGGTCAAGCAGATCGATGGCTGGCCTGTCTCCAATATCGGGCAGTTCATCGCCCGGATCAAGGCCCATGCAGGACAAAATGTGACCATGGTCATCCAGCGAGGCGACAACTTGATGACACTGAATGTCATCCCCTCCCCCGATCAGAAAAAACAGGGCAGGCTGGGCGTGCGACTGGCTTCCCGCTCTCTCTACGACAGTGAAGAGTACAGCATGGGATTAATCGAGGGCGTTCGCTACGGCTTCTCCCGTACATGGGAAATGACTGTGATGACGCTGGGCGTATTCGGCAAAATGGTGACATCCGCCATTCCTGCCGATAACCTCGGCGGCCCCATTGCCATTGCACAACTGGCAGGCAAAACCGCCGACATGGGGTTGGTTTACTTCCTCGGGTTTCTGGCGCTGATTTCAGTAAATCTGGGAGTGCTCAATCTGTTGCCGGTTCCCATTCTGGATGGCGGCCTGCTGATTTACCTGGGAATGGAAAAATTAAGGGGGAAACCATTATCACCCAAATTACTGGAAGTGACCCAGATGATGGGGCTGGTGTTGATCGTCAGCTTGATGATGTTTGCTTTTTATAATGATCTTTCGCGCTAGATTCGGGGATAAAATGCTCAATGCAGTCAAATGGTTGTCTGTCGCAGTTCTCTGCGCCATCTACGCGCCGTATAGCACCATTGCGGCTGCCGGCCAGCCGGCGACCGAAAAAAACGCACCGGTGATTCTCTCCATTGATATCGAGGGAAACCACAACGTAGAAAAAGAGGCCATTCTGGCCAAAATGGATAGCCGTGTAGGAGAAGCGCTCAGTCGCCGTCAACTCAGCCGGGATGTGCGCAACCTCTATAAAACCGGCTTCTTCTCCGATATCCGTTTCACTGGCGACAGAAGCAGCCGCGGCGTCCGCCTGGTCTGCCATGTCAAGGAGTACCCGCTGATTGCCAAGGTGGAGATGGAAGGCAACAGCGAGTTCCCACTCAAAGACCTGCAACTGAAAATGAAGCTTAAACCGGGCCGCATCTACAGTCCTAGGTATCGCAAATCGGATCTCAACCTGTTGAGAAAAGGCTATTTAAAAAAGGGCTACTATCAGGTCGGCATCGATTTTATTCCACACCAGCTCAAGGATGGCAGAATCAATCTGCTTATCCGCGTGCATGAGGGAAGAATCACCCGCATCAACCGCATCCACATGATCGGCAACAAGGCGTTCAGCGATGCCACGCTGCTTGATCAGCTCGCCTCCCGGCAATCGGGACTGTTCGCATGGTTTTCAGATCGCGATATTTTTGATCAGAAACGTTTCGGCGCCGACGGCCAGCTGCTGCAGCAGTATTATCTCAACCATGGCTATCTGGACATGAAGTTCAACTCCAAACAGATCACCATGGAGGCCGACAAGAAGAGTTTCTCGCTCACCTTCAGCATCCATGAGGGCCCGCGCTACCGTGTTAGTAAAGTTGACCTGCAAGGCGATCTGACGCCCGATCGCGAAACGCTGCAAAAACTGATTGCCATCAATACCGGCGAAATCTACTCGCTCAACAAAATGCGCAAAACCATTACCGCCCTCACAGACCGGGTTGGTGATGAAGGCTATGCTTTCGCCTCGGTGACTCCGCAGCTGAACCGCAACCTTAACGACCATACCGTGGCCATTACGTTCGACATTGAGAAAGGCAAAGAGGTTTATGTTGAGC
Organism: Mariprofundus sp.; assembly: GCA_027013105.1. Classification (GTDB taxonomy): domain Bacteria; phylum Pseudomonadota; class Zetaproteobacteria; order Mariprofundales; family Mariprofundaceae; genus Mariprofundus. The sequence continues at coordinate 680 of JALUYG010000295.1, read as the reverse complement.
GCATCGAAATATCCGGCAACGATAAAACCGAAGATAGTGTGATTCGAAGGGAACTCATCCAGTCGGAAGCAGCGAGATATTCAGGCTCTCAGGTGACGAACAGCAAGAAAGCGCTGAAAAGGCTGCCCTATATTTCCGATACGCGCGTCTCCTTCCCGAAAGCCGGCGCTGACAATAAGGTTGATATGAAAATAGGCGTCACCGAAAAGAAATCCGGTACCATTTCTGCCGGTGTAGGCTTTTCTCAACGGGAAAAGGTGATTCTTACCGCTAAAATATCGGAGCAAAACCTGCTGGGAAAGGGTTATCAGGCCAGCCTCAACGGCCAACTGGGTAAAATCACCCAAAACATGACCGGCAGCCTGACCGACCCATTCTTTCTGGGCAGCCATGTCAGCGCCTCGGTCAACGGCTTCAAAACCAAATCAAGCTCGCAGTCGACCAGTGTCAACTACGATACATCTTCAGTAGGCGGCGGTCTGGGCTTTGGCATCCCGCTCACCCGCCAGCTCACCTACAATATCAACTATCAATACAGCAGCACCAATCTCTCCGGCGTGGCTGCCAATGCATCCATCTTTCAGCAAGCTCAGCTGGGGCGCCAGTCTACCGGCGAAATAACCAATTCGCTGACCTGGGATACGAGAGACCAGCTTATTAGCACGACCAGTGGCCATATC
>JALUYG010000294.1 GCA_027013105.1 Mariprofundus sp. | reverse complement strand
GCTTTAGCTGATGACGGCGCGTAGCCTGCCGTTGCCTGTTGCGGTTGTATGGATTCAACCACGGTCTGCGAAGGGATTTCAATAGTAGAGGAGCGTTGTACAGCCTGTTTTTTAGTCACAGAAGCAGGCAACTCATGCGACGCCTCTTCAGGCCGGGCAACCGGCTTACTGGAAGCTGCGCCCCCTGTCGCTTCAGCAGAGATCACTTGATCCAGCGATGCGGCTTCGACAACCTGCATGGATTTATCACTAGCCAACGATATTTTTGAGCCAGCCTCAGCTGTCTGCTTCATTTTCGCCAGAGATGTTTCTGCTACGGCTGTTGCGGGCTTTGCAATTGGCGTAGATTGCTGCGACACCGCACCATCTTCATACAGCGTTGCAGATGACGCACCCTGCGGCGGTTGCTGCGCCTGACTGGTTGGCGAAGCAGCTTTACCGCGCAGATTGTGTTGAGCTGTTGGCTGCACGCTGCCAGCTGCGCTATCCAGAATATCGTTTTCAATCACATTCGACGGCTTGGATGCTGCCACCGGCGCTGTCGTTGCCTTGCTATTTGTCGCCTGATCGACTGCTCGAACAGCCTGCTTGCGCTCAAGAGAGTCGACATAGAGCCATCCGACATCTCCGCTGGCCGGCGCGCGCACCTTGATCCATTCACCCTTCGCATCCAGCTCAATCGCCTCTTCGCCTTCCCGAACCACGCCGGTAGAGGCGTATGAACTGTCCGGCCCAATCCGCAGGTTGGAGTCACCCAGCAACGTGTATCGATCCCCTTCCGCCGCATAGAGAATGCCAGCCGCCATCGCCAACGATAGCAGCAGCACGCTGCGCAGGATCATTGCTTTACGCCGCAACACCTAGTCCCTCCATCGGTAGTTCAGTCCCCACCCGGCAAAATAATCGACCGGGGCATTCCTGCCGAAAAAGGCCTTGCCGCCACGCAGGCTGGTCGACCAGCCGTTGCCGAATGCATGGCTGTAACCCAACTCCAGCTTCAGCTGATCCGAATTGGTGACGCTGGTCGGACGACCCGCGCCTGAAAATGTACCGAAGGTGTTTTTTGCAACGCCCGCACGGGCAAAACTCACCGAATGACGCAGACTCAGACTCATAAAGTCGCCTGTTTGCTCAAAATTACTGTCCGAGAATGCGTAATTCACCGTAGCATACGACTGTATCGTATTGCCCTTGCCGCTAAAGAAGTAGGTAAAGCGCGAACCCAGCTTCCAGCCCCAGGGGCTGACTGCAACAGGGCGTTTGCGTGAGGCGAAAAGCAGGCCGGCTCCGAGTCCAAGCGCCCCCCTGCCCAGACGCGCCGGGCTGTTATTGTCATAGCCGGTCGGGATGATCAGGAATGCTTCCCAGGCTGCTGTATTATGGTGGTTAAGCCGTGTCCGCACACCCAGCTCAATATCGCCCAGACCGGATGATGGGCCGCTTAACAATGTTTGGGCAGGCCGTCGCACCGCGCCTGTTCTTACACTAATCCTTGCAGGAATATTAATCTGACCGCAGTGTCGGTAAGCTAGCGTGGCTGTGGCATAAATCGTATGAAAATAGGAGTAGCCATATTCGTACCCCTGCACCAGATCAAGATTCCTGCGCTTGCAGATTGACGGGATTTTTTTTCGCTGCACATCCCAGCGGGTGTTGCCTCCGGCAAAACTTAAATCAGAGATATAGAGGTTCTCGCCCTGCTGCAGCATGCCGACCCCGGCATATGCCGGCGAAACAGTCAGCAAACCGGCAAGCCCTGCTAACACGGCCCATATTCGGGTCAACATTCGGTTCCCTCTCAGATGTAAGAACATTTTCATTGCTTGCGCCCTCTTTTTCCCTTTCACCTTCACGATTTCCAGTATCGCCGAATAAGTTGCTCGGCCGGTTTATGCTGTGGCGTGTAATCCGTATCGTTTCGTCCACCCGCCTGATCGTCGCTGTACCATGCCCAGATAAAAACGCCGTTGACCCACGGTTGATCTAGCGCTGCCAACCACAGTTCGAGAGCGTCGCGCTGCAGCTGCAAATCCACCTCGGCATACTTCAAGCCCTGCCACGCCCACGGCTTTCCAGACGCCCCTCTGGCCGACGGCATGCCAATTTCCAGCACCCACAACGGCTTGTCTAAACGTTCAGTAACCTGCCTGAGCCGATCTACCACAGCCGCAATACGCGCCCGCATCTCCGCCCGTTCGCCCGACGTTCCCAGTGACGGATAGAGCGTCAGCGCAACCACATCCAGTTCAGGCCAACTCCCGAACCGTTCCACCCCTTCGATGTTATGGGCCGCATAGGTGACAACGCCGCCAAAGCGCATGCGCACCCTGCTGATCAGACCGGGCCAGTCGACATGACCTGACGCCCTGAACAGCTCCGTGCCCACGACAAAACCGTCAACGCCCTGTTCGGCGGCAAATCGTGCAAATCTGACAATTTCACGTGAATAATGGCGAAACCAGGCTTGCCATTGCGCCGGTTGGTCAAATGCGACTTCTCCCGCCCATGACCTATGCACCAGCAACTGCGGCTTAAAAATCACCTTCATGCCGTATGCATGCGCATGGGCGATTGCCGCCTGCAACTGCCTCAGCGAAACAGCATCGGAGCGGCGCACCATCATCGAGTCAGGCGCAGACTGCTCAAGAAATGCGATCAGCACAACAGCATTGCCGCCAAGCTCCGCCATGTGACTGAACGAACGCCGCGCCGCCGGTTGATCCCATGCCACATGATGATGTTGCAACAAATTGAACCCACGGAGTTGGGTTGAGCTACTCAGATTGATGCCGCCAGAAGAGGCGCAACCGGCCAGCCCAACAGAGAGGCCACAAAAGGCCAGCATGCATAGCATCCGTGATACAGAGAAGCTGGGCATAAATTCAGACATGAGTTCGCCGATACACACGCCAGCCCAATGCATCATAAACGCGTTCAAAACCCTGGATACCGTGATCATACAGCAACGGATGGCGGATATTGATCTTGTCTCTCTTACCGCGAATCGTGGCAGGATCGGGAACTGCTATCAGCGTGGTTACAGGCGTGCGTTCCCGCATGGCCGTTTTGAATTCACGCGAAAAGGAGAGCATCAGCCCCTTGGCGTCGCCGCGGGCGGCAATCACTTTATAAGCGCTGCGCTCATAAATCAGCGTCGGCTGACGATGCGCCTTCAACCACAAGCCCAGTTGCAAATCGCCATCCTGACTGGACGCCACGGCAGGCTTGCCCCCCTCCATCGCTCTGAGCCACTGCTGCATCTCCGGATTCCCGGTCTGCGCAAACAACCACCAGCCGCCAAATACGCTGACCATCAGGAACAGCACCAGCAAGACAAACTCTCTGCTTGTCTGCATCTTGACGAAGGTCAGCTCGGCCATTAAGCCGGCGCTGATCAGTGTCAGAATTTCAAACGGGTGTGTCAGATAATTCTGACTGGTTGCGATGGCGATGGCGATCAGCGGGTGAATCAGCAATACAAATGTTGCACGAAAACGATAGCTGTTACTCATTGTATCGAGCAGCAAGTAGACGGATACCGGATAGGCAATCAACATGTAGCCGGTCGCCATCAGCAAAGGCTTAAAAAACTGGCCGCCGTAATTCTTCAGCCACGGATAATCATTGATATGCAGCATGCCGCCCAGAAATGCGGAATCAGAGTTGGTGATAAAGTGCAGGAAAGAGCCTTCAAAAATCCAGTTCATGTAGGCCCATGTTCCCACCGCAAAGGCGAACGGCGTACCCACAATCAGGTACAGACTCATGGGCGACACCATCAAGGTTCGAACCGGCGCCACCACCACCATCAACGGCAGCAACGCCACAAAAATAAAGATCGCCGACCCGTCAATAAAGAAAAAGAACAGGAAGACAATGGCCAGCATAATATAGGAGTGCAGATCGTGCGCAGTGATGACATGCTGCACGGCGCGATACAACAGATAAAATGCAATCATACTCAATGCAATATGCCCGCCTGAAGTGGCCGCCCATAAAAAAGCGGGGTGTATCAGCATCAGTATCAGCAGGATTGCAATCCTGCCACGGCTTGTTTCAACCTCTTTCATATCCCGGAGCCACAGATATAACAGCAGCCCGATGGCAAGCAGTGAAACAAGGTAGGGTGCAGCACCGTGATCAAGCCCCGGTATATAGTAAAACGGTACCAGCAGATACAGCGGAATGTGGGGGGTCAAAAAGGTTAAATTTTCCAGCAGAATGTGGCGCG
>JALUYG010000293.1 GCA_027013105.1 Mariprofundus sp. | reverse complement strand
AGCACCGAAATCACCTGAGCCCAACGCTCCGTGGCGCCATCCAGCGTAAAGCCTTGCGATAAAATCCAGACCGTGGCCGCTCCCAGCAGAGCGACTGAGAGCAGCAGCAAAAACTTGCCGCCAAACTCACTGCGCGGTGAAGGTGCAGTGATCATCTGGCCACGCTCCCGGAAGAGGATGCCTGACCGGCCGCCACCGAGCCAGCGCCTACGTCATGGGTCACTTCAAAACTGGTCAGACCGTGGTGCGTTTTCTCCCAGTAGAACGGATTATGCACCAACTGCCACAATCCCTTGTAGCCCGCCCATGACTGCAACGCCCAGTATAACGGCACCGTCAAGGCCCAGGGAATCAGACCGAAATAGCGACGCTTAAAACCGCTGAGCATAAACAGATAGATCAACATACCGTTGGCGATCAGCAGATTAAACAGCGTCACATACAACACAAACGAAGGAAAGTAAGGATCAAACAGTGAAGTATGCGTGAACAACCATACCAGATACATCGCAAACATCAGCGGGGCCACCAGCGCACTGAAAATCGTTCCGCCAATAAAAAACTGAAATCCCCAGAATCCCACATGCCCAAGTTGCTTATAAAACTCAACCGGGCTGCGCATATGCACCAGATAACTCTGCATATATCCCTTCAGCCACCGCGAGCGCTGTCGAATCCAGTTTGGAATGGAGTTGTTCGCTTCCTCGAAAGTCGTCGAGTTGACCACGCCCACGCGGTACCCCGCATGCGTCAGGCGCACCCCGAGGTCGCAATCCTCGGTGACATTATAGGGATCCCAGCCCTCCATTTCGCGCAGGATAGACATCTTAAAATGATTCGACGTGCCGCCCAGCGGAATGGGAATACGCAGTGCATCCAGCGCCGGAAGATAAAAATCGAACCACAGGGAGTACTCCATGGTAAACATGCGGGTCAGCCAGTTCTCGGCCACATTGAAATAGTTGAGTCTGGCCTGAATCACCGCCGTGTTTTCCGGCGCCTTGCGGAACGCGATCACCGCCTTTTTCAGCTGGTCCGGTTCCGGCGCATCCTCTCCGTCATAGATGGTCGCCAGCTCGCCGCGACAAAAGTGCAGAGCGTAGTTGCACGCCTTGGGTTTGGTCTTGGGCAGGCTGTCCGGTACGCGGATAATTTCAAAGATGCCCTCCAGCCCGAGCTCCTTGGCCTTATCGATTGTTTCTTCATCATCCTGTTCAAGAATCAGTTTGATATCGAGTTTGGATAACGGATAATCGATAGAGCGCAGCGCCTGGGCGATATTCGGCAGCGTCGCCGCTTCGTGATACATCGGCAGCAGAATCGAATAGACCGGCAATGTTCGCTCATCCAGCGCATTGACTTCGGCATCCGTCACCATTTGATCGAAATGTTTGTCTCCGCCCACCCAGGTCAGCACCATTCTGAGACCGAAATTCAGCAGCAGAAATACGGATGTCGCCAGCACCAGCGTCGTCAGTGATATCACCGGCCAGATGGCCATCACCACCATGCTCAGCGTCATCCAGATAAACAGAAACAGCAGTTGTCGCGTCGTGAACACCTCACTGGCCGAAAACTGCGGCAACTCGTTGGCCAGCTGATGCACAGCCTTTTCACTGTAAAACTGATTGCCGATCTCCTGCAGCACCCAGATAATATCGAATTTGGAGGTAATCACGAAATCGAAGGGCTCGCCAACCATCTCGTCAACCAGCTCAAGCAGGGCTGGATTGACATCGACCACAGCCACCTTCAGCAGCCCGCCTTCGCGTCGCCACGGTATAAACAGATTCTCCGAATAGGTCGACAAGCTGTCACGATCCAGCAAGCTCTCATCAATCGGCGCTTTCAGCAGATTGACGTTCGGTTTGTTGAAGTGATCCGCCAGCGCCTGCCCCAGCAGATACGGCTTCACCCAGCCTTTGGCAAGGATAATATCGCCCAGCCGGGTGCCCCACTGCTGTTGTATCTCAATGGCCTCCTGCAGTTGCGCTTCGGTCAGCAACTGCTTCTCCAGCAACAGCTCGCCAATTCTACCTTTGCGAAAATGGTCGGTCAGAACGTCATAGAACTCCACCGTGCTGACCCAGCCATTTGCCAGCACGATATCGCCCAGGCGACCGCCTTCCCGACTCTGTTGCGCCAGCGCATCCTGCAGCTGGGCGTTGCTGATGAGCCCACGGCTCACCAGCAACTCTCCGACTCGGGGTCTAGCAGCCCCTCCCGATTGACTCATATCGGCTGTTACCGTTTCTCATCAAGGTGGTCCAGCGAATCACCGGGATGAAGGGTATGATCCTCATGCAGATGCGCTGCAGCATCACCCTGCATCAGCTCTTCATCGGTCTGATAGCGCACATCATCCTCTTCACGCGCCAGTTTGTTGGCCCTGGACATGCGATAGAGATAAACCACCACCATCGTCAACAGGAACCACAACAGCACCATTAACCAGAAACGGTATTTGCCCAGTACGTCGAACCAGTCTTCCACGTCCGGATAGTAAACCTGGGCAATGCTCGGTTCCGACGAATCCAGCGTCTTGATCACGCCGTGCGCATCGATAAAGGCGACATCATCCTCAGCCAGTTCCAGACGCTTGGTGATCGCCTGGCTGGCATTTTCGGATGGAACAACCCACAAACCATAGGAGGAAGAGCCTTTGGCAATTTCCGCCACGGTGACATTCGTCAGCTGATTCACATCAAAATAGGACTCTCCGTTCGGCGCCACAATCTTCACATGCCCTTTATCGAAGCGCACCGGCGCCTCGATACTGTCGCCAAGCGCAAAGCGGCCGACGGCCACAAACGGATGCTCAGGCTGCAGCGTGTCGCCCGAATCCAGGAAATGCAGCCTGCTGTGATCGACAATCAGCGGGAAATCCGCAGTCAGCCGCGCCATCAGATAGAGCGCCTGCTCCGGTTTACTCAGGTATGCCGTATCCATATAGGTGTCGAATCCGGACTGAAAATATTGCGACAGATCAGAAAACTTCTGCGGTGCGGCAGACGATGTCTTTTTCACCACCAGCGCACTGTCCGGCGTCACCTGCACATAATCAAAAGGCTGCACCCCTCTGCAATCGCCGCTCACAATATCGTGCTGCACCACGATGCGGATATCATTGAACTGCTTCTGATAGTCGCTCGGCAAATTGACTGTAAACTGTTGTTTCAGCCCGTTATTCTCCAGACGCGCCGATTTCACCAACACGTCGTTGAGGAAAACATACAACTCATAGGAGGGATCCCCTTTCCAGTGAATGGGTGCGATCACATTGAGATTGAGAAAATCGGCTTTGGTGCCCATTGGCAGTGAAAATGGATTCACCACGGTGCGCCAGCTCACTTCACGGGTCAGATATTTGGCCTTGGTATCCAGGCCGAGTTTGGATAGCGGGATCGAGTAGTAGCCACCCTTGCCATCCTCTCCTCCGGCAGCCGTAAGCTGACTATGCGCATTCAGATTATCCGGCCGAAAAGCGCGATAACGATCACCGGCAGCCAGCATTTTCCATGTATTGCCAAGCAGATACATCGGCTGCACATCATATGGATCGGTCAGAACAATGGCGGAACGATTCGGAAAACGCACCAGCGCCAGATTGCTGACATGATCCAGCGCCCGTCCCATATCCTTAACGACATCGCCCTGATCATTTTTCAACAGTTTTTGATCCATCATGCGCTCAATCGCCTGTTTGGGGGCGACCACAATATCGCCGATAGCCGGCAGGCGGGTGAGCTTCACGGTTTTACCGTTATCCATCAACATCGCCATAATGGCCAGCGTGGAAGCAAACTGCTCCTTGCTTAAAGCGCCTTCGGACAAACTCAGCGTAACATGCTTCGGCAACATACGCCAGGCGTCGCGAATCGACGTGTCAACCGGCTGGTAGGCGATGGTCAATGAAGATTGCGGCAGGATATTAAGGAAAATATCGGAAAGCCTGTCATCGAAGCAGCGGTCATCTGACACCGGCAGCGTTGCGCGCAAATCCACCTTGACCAGCCCATCCTTGAATGCCAGCGGAGGCAGCAGGATGTCCAACTCATGCATGGCCACATCCGATGGCAGGTTAGTCTGTTCGTAGGGAATGCCGTTGACCGACACGCGCAGGTTGGCCAGTTTGTTCAGGTTCGGTGAAGCCCGGAACAGCAGCCGTAGCGTGCCGTTGGTGATGTGCGAATCCAGCGGCGCCGGAAAAAAGAACGTGGCGGCGTGGTTCGCTGTCGCCCCCTCAAACATGATACCCTTCTTAAATCCCATATCCTGCAGCGACACCTGGCGGGTGACATGCGGCGTTTCAGGCGTTTTCGCGACTGCTGCGGGCACCGTTTTGGCAACATGTCGCAACTTGACATCGCTTTTCCTGACGACTTTCTTCACAGCAGCCTTTTTATGATGCGGCCTGCTCTGCTGAGCCCGAATCACCCGGGGCGGCGCTTTGCGCACCAGTGATGATTTCACCCAGCCCTGCGCGCCCGAGCTTTTTACAGCCACAAACACCCAGCGCCCCTGCCGCTCCATTTCGACCAGCCGCTGGCCCGATCTTAACGTGACCAGCCGGGAGGCTGTATCTGAAGGGCCGGCGAACAACATCGCTTTGCTCTCAACAACCTGCAAATGATCGCCAATGGCGGCGTAAGCGACTGACGCAGTCAAGGAAAACAGCGCCAGAATCCCCCCCAGCAAAACACCTAAATAGCTGTTTTTTAACATAAAACAATTCATATTCATAATTCCCCGCCCCGATATTTTATATCGTATTCAGTGTAGTTCAAACATAACAGACCCGCAACTTATGCCTGTTAAATAAAATAATCAAGCCCAAAGCGACACTTAAATCCCGTGATATATCCTCGTAATATTTAAAGCAAAAAGAATACCCTGCCTATATGCATTCACCCTCGGCAGTTCCCTCAACTATTTTAGAGACAGCCAACCATTCGCTCATGGACGGAAATGCAAACCATCAGGCTTTATCGTGCCGGATAAAGGAATGTCGGGCATCGTCCGCAACAGTGACGGGTGATAAACAGCGCGCGTGCTATTTTTCCGCTTGCCGAAGCCTTTGGCAATACGGCGCGCAGCCAGCGTGATCACCTGCAGCAGCGCCTCGCGGCTCTGGTCGGACTTCTCCAGCAACTCATTGAAACTCCAGTATGATGCGGCGGGATCGGGGTTC
>JALUYG010000292.1 GCA_027013105.1 Mariprofundus sp. | reverse complement strand
CCGGCGCGGCCACTGCGAACTGTTTGCCACATCATTCGCGCTGGCGGCGCGACGCCTGGGCTTCGCCGCGCGCATTGTCAACGGCTACTACGGCGGCGACTGGAACGAGATCGGCGGCTTTCTGCTGATTCGGAAAAAACATGCGCACAGCTGGGTGGAGGTGTGGCTGGACGGGCGCTGGCAGCGTATGGATCCGACGCCGCCATCACGCTGGCTGACGGATTCAGATCGTTTTCGGGCCTTCGATGAGTTGTGGGAGTCGGCCAGGCTGGCCTGGTATCGTTATGTGCTGAGCTTTGAGGATTCGGATCGCGGCCTGTTGATGAGCAGACTCCGGCAGATTGTGCTTGCCTACGGGTTGCAGTTGCTGGCGTTGATCGGCGCGGTTTATCTGATCTGGTGGAGATGCAGGCGCTATGGCGGCCGATTCATCGTATTCATGAAGGGCAGGGGCAACGCTGTTTTATGGCGCTTGCTGGATCGCTGGTTGCGCCGGCAAGGCATTGAGCGACGCTGGCATCAGCCGCTGCGGGCGCTGCCAACGCCGGGTAGTGTCTCTGAAATGCGTTGGCGCGCATTTGTGCAGGCGTGGGAGGCGCAGGCTTATGGCGGCGCAGTGGCATGGCGTCGGCGTGATTTGAAGCGGCATTTGCGTGCGCTTTTACGAGGCTGCTGATAATATTGCGGCAATCATTTGTGACAGGGAGTTTGGCGTGGGAATTCTGAGTGGAAAAAAAGGTCTGATTCTTGGCGTGGCCAATAATAAATCCATCGCCTGGGGGGTGGCCAGAGCGGCCCGTCGCGAGGGGGCGACGTTGGGCTTCAACTATCTCGGCGAACAGATGGAGAAGCGCGTGCGTCCGCTGGCGGAGAGTCTGGACGCTGAAATCATTGCGCCGATGAATGTCTCCGACGATGCGAGCATCGACGCCTTTTTCGACAAGGTGAAGGTGGAGTGGGGCGAGCTCGATTTTGTCGTACATTCGATCGCCTTTGCCAATAAGGATGCGCTGCGCGACGGTTTTTCAAAAACCTCGCGCGAGGATTTTCATCTGGCGCTGGATATCTCCGCCTACTCCTTCATCGCCTGCGCTCAGCGTGCAGCGCCGATGATGAAAGAGGGCGGCAGCCTGGTGACCATGACCTATCTCGGCGCTGAGCGCGCGGTGCCGGGTTATGGCGTCATGGGCGTGGCCAAGGCGGCGCTGGAGGCTTCCACCCGTTATCTGGCTCAGGATCTGGGCGTCGATGGCATCCGGGTCAATTCGGTGTCGGCCGGCCCGATCAGAACGCTGGCGGCATCCGCTGTCGGCGATTTCCGCAAGCTCATGGACAAGAGCGCGCGCGGCTCGATGTTGAAACGCAATGTCACGCAGGAGGAGGTGGGCAACACCAGCGTGTACCTGCTCTCCGATCTGGCCTCCGGCGTGACTGGCGAAGTGCACTATGTCGATGCAGGCTTCCATATCGGCGCCGGCGATCCCGGCATTCCGGATTAACGGCGTCGCCAATGTCAGGTTCCAGTTTCGGACAGATCTTTCGTCTCTCTACCGCCGGTGAATCGCACGGGGCGGCGCTTGTCGCCATTGTGGAGGGCTGCCCGGCCGGCTTGCCGCTCTCCGAAGCCGATCTGCAGCCCGATCTGGATCGCCGCAAGCCCGGCCAGTCGAAATACACCACACAGCGGCGCGAAGCCGACCAGGTGGAGATTCTCTCCGGCGTGTTCGAGGGGACGACGACCGGTTGTCCGATTGGCTTGCTGATTCGCAACACAGATCAGCGCAGTAAGGATTATTCCGATATCAAGGATAAATTCCGTCCCGGCCACGCCGATTTTACCTATTTCGAGAAATATGGCCGGCGCGATTATCGTGGCGGCGGGCGCTCCTCGGCGCGCGAAACGGCTATGCGCGTGGCGGCTGGCGGCATCGCCAAAAAATTACTCGCCGAATCGGGCATCTCGGTGCTCGGCTGGGTCGATCAAATTGGCCCGATCAAGGTCGATATGGCGCGCTTCGATGCGGCTGAAATCGGCAACAATGCGTTTTTCTGTCCGGATGCGACAGCGGCGACGGAGATGGCGCAGTTTATGGATGCGCTGCGCAAACAGGGCGATTCGATTGGCGCGGCTGTCCGAGTGGAGGCGCACGGCATGGTTCCGGGGCTGGGTGAGCCGGTGTTTGATCGTCTCGACGCCGATATTGCCAAGGCGCTGATGAATATTCCCGCTGCCAAAGCGGTGGAGATCGGCGATGGCTTCGATTGTGTGACATCCCGGGGCTCCGAATTCGGCGATGCGATTCGCGCCAGCGGTTTTCAGAGCAATCATGCCGGCGGCATTCTGGGCGGCATCTCCAACGGCGACACCATTCGCGCCCGTATGCTGCTCAAGCCAACCTCGTCGATTCTCACCCCGCGCCCAACGGTGGATATCCACGGTAACGAAACCGACATTGTCACCAAAGGCCGCCATGATCCATGCGTGGGCATTCGCGCCGTACCGATTGCAGAAGCGATGCTGGCGCTGGTGCTGGCCGATCACCTGCTAAGAGACCGGGCCAGCCGCTTATAATCGAGGGTTTTGATCGTCTTCTGGTGCACCCGATTGCCGGAGCTTCCTGGGAAGCTTTTGCCACGGAAAATATTCTTGCCGATCATCAGCGTTGGCGCTCCTCTTTTCTGCGCACCTCAAACGGGGCTGAAATAGATCTTGAAAAGGTGGGGCGGGGTTAGATGCGTGCGTATTGGTGGTTTAAGCGGGCGGCGCGCTGCCAGCAACCGGCGTTTTCTGGCGGCAGGGAGTCCATGCGCCAGCACCAGTTGTTGTCCAGCGTGCCGGGAGTATTGAATTTGGCTTCGGTTCCCAATTCGAGCAGATCCTGCATCGGAATCACAGCCAGCAGCGCAGGAGAAGCCAGGGCGCATTCGATCAGCGCCCAGGGCATCTCTTCTGCGCTGGCGTTGAGGATGCGCAGGGCGTGCTCGCGCACGCTTTCATCGCTGGATGCAAACCAGCCCATGGTGGTGTCGTTATCATGCGTGCCGGTATAAACCACCGCGTCGGCGCCGAAGTTGCCCGGCAGGTAGGGGTTCTGATCATCGCCGCCGAAGGCAAATTGCAGAATTTTCATACCGGGCAATCCGAACTCTTTTCGCAATGCCGTTACTTTCTCCGTGATGATGCCGAGGTCCTCTGCAACCAGCGGCAACTGGCCGAGCCTGCGTTGCAGCGTATCGAGCAGGGCATGCCCCGGCGCTTTGCGCCATTCACCGACGATGCCGTCCTCGCTTTCGCCCGGAATGGCCCAGTAGGCCTCCAGACCGCGAAAATGGTCGATGCGCAGGATATCCATGCGTTCGATCTGGTGGCCGACACGGCGCACCCACCAGGAAAATCCGTCCTGCTCCATTCTATCCCAGCGGTATAACGGATTGCCCCAGCGTTGCCCTGTGGATGAGAAATAGTCCGGCGGCACGCCGGCGACTTCGCTGCACAGGCCGTGCTTGCCGAGCGTAAAATAGTGCTGGGCGGCCCAGACATCGGCGGAATCATGCGCCACATAGATGGGTAGATCGCCAAACAGCAATACGTCGCGTTTTGCCGCATGCGCTTTGATGGCTGCCCACTGACGTGCAAACATCAATTGCTCGAAGATGGTCTGGCGGATGCGTTCGATGTTGCAGCTACGGGCTGTTTCCAGTGCGGCGCTGTCATGTTGGCGCAGGGCGCGAGGCCATTGCCACCACGCCCGGTCGCCCAGTGTGGACTTCAGCGTGGAGAACAGGGCGTAATCCTCCAGCCATGCGCGCTGACTTTGTTGAAAATCGTCAGCCTGTTGTTGCAGCGCAGTATCCGATGACGCCTGTCGCCAGAAACAGCGCGCAGCCTGTGCGCGCAATGCGGCATGCTGTTCGGCTGTCAATGCACCCTGAAGATCATCTTCATGCAACCAGCCCTGACGGACAAAATCGCGAAGATCAAGCAGTTCCGGATTGCCGGCGAACGATGAGAGCGATTCATAAGGGGAGCCGTGGCCATGCGTCGGCCCCAGCGGTAAAAATTGCCAGACGCTGAATCCGGCCGCTGCGATGGCATCGATAAACGCCCGCGCCTCTTCGCCCAGCACGCCTTTATGAAACGGGCCGGGCAGGGAGGTGATATGCAGCAATACCGCCGACCTGCGACGATCAATCCAGTGATTCATGTCTAAATCCTTTTATTACTACAGCGTTGGACCAGGTAAGTTAAAATCGACTCTCGCAAAGACGCAAAGAAATCAAAATCGTATGGCTTTTGTTTTCATCCGCGTGTATCCGCGTTCACCTGCGGTTGCTGCTTGATTTTACGTTACCCGTCGGCGCCGCCACGGCGCATGGTGCCGCCGCCTTCAGCGTCGCCGCCGCCGTGCGATATTTTGTCATCGAGTGAATCGGGAACGGAACACCCCAGCAGTTGGTAGAGTTTCTTCAGGTGGCGTCGATACAAGCGGTCGAAATCGCGCACGACCTCGCCCGGATTATAATCGCCGAACCACCAGCACCAGTCCGAGCCTTCGCAAATGCGCAACTGCTCGGTTGCGTCCTGTTGCTGCTCGGGGCTGATATGATCGATATTGGCGTCATAAGCTTTTTTGGCCTCGATCAGCAGTTCCCAGGCGCGTGTTTTGGCCTTGTCGCCGATCCAGGTGGAGAGATTGCCGTAGACCCACGAGCCGGATGTGAGTTTGGGTAGCTGTTCGCTGGCCGGATGCTTGCGGAGATAATCACTGAAGGTGGTCAGTTCATAATCCTCGTGTTCGGCGATGGATTGATACAGGCGGGTTAAAAAGGGCAGGCCGTTTTCATGGTAGTGTTCCCATGCATTTTCGCCATCCATAATGATGGCGACCACTGGCGCTTCCATACCCTGGGTGCGGTGGTGAATGCCGGCCAGTTCATGCATGAAATTATTGATGGCGTCCTGCGTATCCCAGCGGCTGTATTCGAAGCCGAGCAGGTCGGAGAGTCGATCATCACGAAAAAAGCAGGTGATCTGCTCGTTACCCTGGCCGACCAGCCAGGGGTGATAAAGGTCGCGGTTGCCCTGCTGCTCGCGCAGGTTGAATTTAAGCGAATGGTGCAGCACGGCTTCGCCGGTGGCGCACCACTGAAAGCCCGACTGACCGAGCAGCGCCAGCGTCGCTTCCGATACCGCCCCTTCGGCCGGCCAGCAGCCGTTGGCGGCATGGCCAAACAGCTTTTCATGGCTGTCTTGGGCCATCTGAATGTGATCCAGCGCCCGTTCGCGGCCGCCGGGATACGGCTCATCGGGGATCAATGCGTCGGGTACGGTTTCCAGCGCCGTATTGAAATCGAGCATGAGCGGAATAATCGGGTGGGCGTAGGGGGTGGTGGTCAGTTCGATCTTGCCGGCTTCGACCAGTCGGCGATGCCTGGCCGGAATCTCGGCAAGCAGCGATGCGATCAGGGTGAGCAGGTCGCGACGATCCTGAACGGTGAAGCCTGCGGCCTTTTCGATCAGTCGACGGGCGACGAAATTGCGTTGACGAACCGTTTCGCCCAGCCATGCCAAGTGATACCAGGTGACCAGATCGGTATAAAAGCTTTCGCCAAGATAGTCGGTGGCCTTGTTGGCTTTGGCATGCTCGGCCACATTCCACAGGCGTGAATAAGCCGGATAGCGATGCATATTACGTTCATGATTGAGGCGGAAGCAGCTTTTGAGAATGAAGTTGCGATCTTTCTTCTTTAACTTGCCCGGTTTATGCGCCAGCGCCGCCAGCAGCGGATCGTTCAGGCTGTTCTGCTCGCCATCGAGAAATGCCTTGAGCTGGCTGGCGTAATCTTCGATCTGCGCGGTCAGCGACGGCACGTAATTGATCACCGCTTTGGCGCCCGGCAGCTGCGACAAAATTTCAGCCATATCGGTATAATCTTTCATGGCATGCAGATAGACCCAGGGCAGATGATAACGTCCGGTGTCGGCCTCACGGTAAAACGGCTGGTGCATATGCCAGTAAAAGATCACGGATAAGGGTTGTGTCATGGATATTCTCCGGGGATGTTTTTTCTACCGCAGTGTGTGCAAAGATGCGCAAAGTAAGCAATGAACAGACAAGCTTCGCAGTGATTTTTTCTGCTGTACTGCTCTTTTTTCACCTTGCGGTGCTTTGCGCTTTTTGCGGTGAAAGGGTTTCTTATTCAGGTTGAAAACCTGTTCAGACGCTGTGCAGGTTCTGGCCCAGCATTTCCGGCGTCACCAGCACGATGCCGCCTTCAGAAACGCGGAAACGTTTGGCATCCTCGACCGGATCCTCGCCGATCACTGTGCCGCTCGGAATCACTGCGCCCTTGTCGATCACGCAGCGCCTGATGCGGCAGCGGTGTCGGATCTCCACCTCGGGCAGAATGACCGAATCCTCCACCTGCGAACCGGAGTGAATACGGACGTTGGAGAACAGTACGGAGTGGCAGATCTCGGCGCCGGTGATCAGGCAGCCGCCGGAGACCAGCGAATCAATGGCATGGCCGCGGCGATCATCATCGTTAAAGGCGAACTTGGCCGGCGGCAGTTGCTCCTGATGCGTCCAGATCGGCCATTTTTTGTCGTAGAGATTCAGTGCAGGTGAAATTTGGGCCAGGTCGATATTGGCGTCCCAATAGGCGTCGATGGTGCCGACATCGCGCCAGTAGCCGGATGCGCTGGTATTGCCAGCCAGAAATGGAAAGGCGAAGGCGTTGGCGTGCGCAATTGCATGCGGAATCAGATCGTGGCCGAAATCGTGCGAAGAGGCGGGATCGGCCGCATCTTCGACCAGACGGTTGCGTAGGTAGTCGCGGCTAAACACATAGATGCCCATGGAGGCCAGCGCCTGCTCCGGATCGTCCGGCATGGCTTTGGGGTCGGCCGGCTTTTCTGCAAATTCGGTGATGCGGGATTCATCATCGATGGACATCACGCCGAAGGCTTTGGCTTCAGTCAGCGGCACCGGAATGCAACCGACTGTAATATCCGCCCCCTTGGCCACATGGGCGGCGATCATTTTACCATAGTCCATCTTGTAGATGTGATCGCCGGCGAGAATGACGACATATTCGGGGTTGTAGTGGCGAATAATATCGAGATTCTGATAGACGGCGTCCGCCGTGCCAACATACCAGCCTTCGCCCTTGCGTTGCTGCGCCGGCAGCACCTCGACAAACTCGCCGAACTGACCGGACATGAAGCTCCAGCCGCGTTGCAGATGGCGTTGCAGGGAGTGCGATTTGTATTGCGTGATCACCGAGATGCGCCGGATGCCTGAATTGATGCAGTTGGACATGGGAAAATCGATAATGCGGAACTTTCCGGCGAACGGCACGGCCGGCTTGGCGCGCCAGTCGGTCAACTCCTTGAGCCTGGAACCCCGGCCGCCGGCCAGAACCAGCGCCATGCTATTGGCAGTCAGCGCACTAATATTACGCTCCATTTGCGGGCCCATCTGATCTTCGCTCATTGGCACCATATCGGCATCTCCCTGTTCGATCTGTGATTCTTAAGGATAGTCTGAAAAACTACGTCCATGTCGTTTTTCAGAGATTCCTCAAAGCGTATGCTATCAGCAAGTGGCGGGCTTTGCCATGTGGTTATAGTGCGGCAGTTCGGTTAGCATGCCGCTACCGCGCACATTAGGCGGTTAATGCATCAGGGGAGAATTTCCATGCAGATTGAAGCTGTTTCAAGCCGTCCGTTTGAGGGTCAACGTCCTGGTACGTCAGGCTTGCGAAAGAAAGTCACCGTGTTTCAGCAGCCGCATTACCTTGAAAATTTTGTTCAGTCGGTATTCGATTCGATTGGCGATTTCGCCGGTCAGACGCTGGTGGTGGGCGGCGATGGTCGTTATTTCAACCGTCAGGCGATTCAGACGATTCTGAAAATGGCTGCAGCCAACGGCTTCGGCAAGGTGTTGGTCGGGCAGGGCGGCATCCTCTCAACGCCGGCGGCATCCTGTGTGATTCGTCAATACGGCGCTTATGGCGGCTTGATTCTCTCCGCCAGCCACAATCCGGCCGGACCCGATGATGATTTTGGCATCAAATATAATATCGGCAATGGCGGCCCGGCGCCGGAAGGAGTCACCGAGGCGGTTTATGACCGCACAAGGGAAATTGCATCCTATCAGACGGTCGTCTGCGACGATGTCGATCTGGATCATATCGGCGCTTTTGATCTGGCCGGCATGCGGGTGCAGGTGATCGATCCGGTGGCCGATTATGCCGCACTGATGCAGTCGCTGTTCGATTTCGACGCCATTCGCTCACTGCTGGCGAGCGGTTTTTCCATGGCGTTCGATGCCATGCATGCCGTCACCGGGCCGTATGCCAAAGCGATTCTCGAGGGCATGCTGGGGGCGCCGGCCGGCACGGTGAGAAATGGCGAGCCGAAAGAGGATTTTGGCGGCGGCCACCCCGATCCGAATCTGACCTATGCGCATGAACTGGTGGCGTTGCTCTATGGCGATGATGCCCCCGATTTCGGCGCAGCCTCGGATGGCGACGGCGATCGCAATATGATTCTCGGCAGCCGCTTTTTTGTCACCCCGAGCGATTCGCTGGCGGTGCTGGCGGCCAATGCGACCCTGGCGCCGGGTTATTCAAACGGTATCAGCGGCGTGGCTCGCTCGATGCCGACTTCGGCGGCGGTGGATCGTGTGGCGGCTTCGATGGGGCTGGATTGCTATGAAACGCCGACCGGCTGGAAATTTTTCGGCAATCTGATGGATGCGGGTCGTGTCACTCTCTGCGGCGAGGAGTCCTTCGGCACCGGCTCCGATCATGTGCGTGAAAAAGACGGCTTATGGGCGGTGCTGTTCTGGCTCAATATTCTGGCTGTGCGCAAGCAGTCGGTGCAGGCGATTCTGGCGGATCATTGGCGGAAATTCGGTCGCAACTACTACTCGCGTCACGATTATGAGGGGGTGGATTCGGCTGCAGCGGCTCAGGTGTTGCAGAATGTGCGTGATCAGTTCCTCGCGTTGCCGGGTACGAACCTGGCCGGGCGCAGGGTGGCGTGCTGTGATGATTTCTCCTATACCGACCCGGTGGATGGCAGCGTCAGCGAAAATCAGGGCGTGCGGGTTTTGTTCGAGGATGGCTCACGAATTATTTTCCGGCTCTCCGGCACCGGCACCAGCGGCGCTACGATTCGGCTCTATCTGGAATCGTATGAGGCGGATCAGGCCAAACACGGCATGGACGCGCAGGATGCGCTGGCCGATATGATCGCTGCTGCGGGCAAAGTGTCGCAACTGCAACCCCTGACCGGCCGCAATCAACCGACCGTTATCACCTGAAAAGCGTGAACCGCAAAGGGCGCAAGGGTACGCAAAGTAAAAAACGCAACAAAGCAGCTTTTCTTAAGGTGAACGAAACGATGTTCTCAAGTATACGGTAGAAGATGG